>JAGHBZ010000106.1 GCA_021160705.1 Candidatus Sumerlaeota bacterium | reverse complement strand
GTGCTCGCCAGTTATCCGGGTTATCGAATTGTGCAGGCTCCCAGTATTTCCCGGGTTCTTTTTCTTTCATTTCCCTGACCTTCTGGATGACCAGGTCAACATCACTCTCGCCCCCAGGTGTAAAAATTAACTCTGCCCCATACGCACGCATAGTCTTCTTGCGTTCTTCGCTCATTCCTCCTGGCATACACACAATGACTTTATACCCTTTGACCGCACCAATAAATGCAGCGGAAATACCCGCATTCCCGGTACTTGCCTCAAGTATTGTCATACCGGGTTTAAGCTCACCTCGTTTCTCTGCTTCTTCAATCATCTTCTTATAGATTCTATCCTTCAGACTGCCGGTTGGATTATAATACTCAAGCTTGCACCATATCTCCAAGTCTTTATCAGCAGTAATCTTATTGAGTTTTAGCAGAGGTGTCTTGCCAATAGAGTCTAAAATATGTTCTGCCACTATCATTTAAGTATCCTCCGTAAGAAAATTTTTTGAATCTTTCTGGATGATGTTCTCAATTTCATTAAAAGATGGACGAATAAAGTGAGCCTTTCCTTTACAGGCTTTAATCGCCGAATGCGTGTCCTTAAGCCCGTTTCCTGTAATAATTGCGATAACTGATGAATGTGAGGAGAGGATTCCCTGTCTGCGTGCAGTGAATACCCCTGCAATAGAGGCAGCCGCAGCTGGCTCAGCGAATACGCCACACTTTGACCCAAGCAGACGCATCGCTGATAAAATCTCATCATCAGTTACTTTCACAAACTTGCCATCCGACTCGCACACCGCCCGAAGAGCCTTACGCCAGTTGCGTGGAGTGCCTACTGCAATTGAATCTGCAAGGGTCTGAGGCACGACCGGCTCCAGCTCCTCCATACCAGTCTCCCAGACAGTATAAATGGGAGCAGAACCTTCCGCCTGTACTCCCAGTAAATGCGGCAGGTGCGAAATCAATCCGAGATTGTAAAACTCCTTTAGTCCTTTCCACACTCCCGCAATACTACACCCATCACCTACAGAAATTGCAACCCAGTCCGGCAATTGCCAGGCTAATTGTTCACAGATTTCAAAGGCAACGGTCTTTTTGCCTTCTACAAGATATGGGTTAATTCCTGAGTTGCGATTATACCACCCGAAAGACGAAGCAGATTTCATACTCAACTCAAATGCATCTTCATAAGAGCCCTTTACCACAAAGACATCAGCTCCAAAGACCAGCAATTGAGCGAGTTTTGCTTCAGGCACACGTTCCGGGACAAATATGAAAGTGCGTAGTCCGACAGATGCGGCATTGCCAGCCAGACTTGTTGCTGCATTGCCTGTTGAGGCACACGTGATTGCCTTTGCACCCCGGCGCAACGCTCGTGCAACCCCCACTGAACTTGCCCGGTCTTTCAGGCTGTTGGTCGGATTCTGTCCGTCATCTTTGATATATAAGGAGCTTAGACCAATAGTGGAACTCAGTGATTCGCACCTATAAAGTGGCGACCAGCCAACCCGCAATGGCGGACGTCTATTATCCGCTTCCACTGGCATCAACGCTATGTAACGCCAATGACTTAGCTCACGGTTCTCCAGCAGTGTATCCCGATTGAGCTCTGCCTTAGCCTTTTCATAGTCATAGACCACATCTAAAATTCCCTGCTGTCCGCAGTGTTTGCAGGTTAAGACATTTTCTTCTTCTTGATATTCAGCACCGCATAGGGTACAGACTAATTTTAGGATTTTACCCATTAGTAGCTCTTTTCAGGTAAAAGATAGAAATATTATTGATATGGTTATGTGAATAAGAAAGCAAGGAATTTATCATAGCGCGGATGTAAAAATAAAATGCATACACTTGAAGGTATAGGGTTAGGAATTCTGCAGGGACTTACTGAGTTTCTGCCTGTGAGTAGTTCCGGACATCTGGTAATTATGGAAGCCCTGTTTAAGGTACACCGCGCAGATTCGGTCATCTTTGAGGTCTCGCTACATTTCGCTACATTGCTGGCGATTATCGTTTATTACAGAAAGAGACTCGGTGGGTTCATTAGTTATGTCCGGGGCTTGTTCGTCTCACCGGCACATCACTCCTCATTTATCCATCACCCGGATGGTCGGATGCTTTATCTTATTTTCATCGCCTGTATTCCCACAGCGCTAATTGGCGTATTTTTCAAAGACCGTATAGAATCTTTGTTTAACAAACCAGAGCTAGCAGGTTTTGCCCTCCTGGTCACAAGTGTGTTTCTTGCCAGCACCTCTCTTAAAAAGAAAAACCAGCGAGATATATCTCAAATGAGTGTAGTGATGGCGGTTTTAATAGGCACTGCTCAGGGAATAGCACTTATCCCGGGAATCAGCCGGTCTGGTATCACGATTTCTGTGGCACTACTCCTGGGCTTAGACCGACGCCTATCTGCTGATTTTTCATTTCTGCTTGCTATACCAGCTATTTTTGGCGCCACACTCATAAGCCTTAAGGATATAACTGAAATTCACTCTATTGGGCTCGGTGCTACTATTGGGGGATTTCTCGCCGCTGGAATAATAGGTTATTGTGCCCTTTATCTTCTTGTAAATATAGTTCGCCAGGGTAAATTCTATCTATTCGCACCATATTGTTTTATTCTCGGTATATCTACGATTATGGTGTTTTAAGATTTTTTAAAGTATTCCCTTTCCTCTGAATATTTCTCGTTACTAATCAAAATCCCTTAATTAGAAAAAAGGCAATGCAAGCGAAATCAGTATTCTCTTCCTGCTCTATCCAGTGGAAAAAATTGCGAATTACAGTTGAGGAAATTTTATTTCAGATTCTGAATTCAATTTTATTGCTGATGGCGGGAATCTTATTCTTGAGTCTGACTCAAGATAATATACCTTGACGTCCTTATATTTTCTGATGAATACAGGTTCCCGAAAGACATTTTCTCCATAAGTATTTTTCACAAAATAAGCAACAGCTTTATTTGAAGCAAACCGAATTACCCTGGTTCCGGGTCTGCCGTCAAAGATGCAGTTCTTGACTAACACCCTTCCGTAGAGCCAGATTGCAAAGCTGTCGCTTCTTTCTGTAAAGAGCGTTGTACCTTCCACGTAGACC
>JAGHBZ010000099.1 GCA_021160705.1 Candidatus Sumerlaeota bacterium | reverse complement strand
GTTCATTTATTATAAATCCCTACAGATTCATCCGAAGAGTCCTGACATTTATTGAATGAAGGCGTTATGCTCCTCATTCCTCACCACAATCAGTCCTTTACTGAATTTGTCCGTCCCCCTCTTTCTTTCTGAATACCAACTTTAATTTTTATTTAGTTTTGCACAAATTTCTTCAAATCGCATTTGCATACTCCACTCTATTGCGCCCATTCGCCTTTGCTTGATAAAGTGCCTTATCTGCTGCACGAATCAGTTCCTCTGCATTTATGCCTGTAGATGAGGTCACTGCACCCAAACTGACCGTTATCTGTATCTTTTTGCCCAAAACAAAGAACTCCTGCTCTTCTATACACCTCCTGATTCGTTCACATACTGATTTGCCAGTCCACTCATTGGTACCCGGTATAATCACCAGGAACTCTTCTCCTCCATAACGCCCTATAGCATCGTATACCCGCAGAACGCTTCGCACTCGGTGGCAAATTTCGCAAAGCACTATATCGCCTGCCTTGTGTCCATACGTGTCGTTTATTCTTTTGAAATGGTCAATATCAATCATAGCAAGAGTAAGGCTTTTTCCCTCCCGTACTGCTCGCGAGAGCTCCTCCTCAAGTCGTTCTAAAATTGCCCCCCGGTTGTATACCCCTGTCAACGGGTCATGGGTTGCCTGAAATTTTAACTCATCCCTTGCTGAAATCAGCTTGGACTGTAGTTCAATAATTCTTTGTCCAGCACGTATACGAACCCGGAGCTCCTGTGGGTCAAACGGTTTTACAATATAGTCGTCTGCACCCACTTCTATTCCGGTAACTATATCGTCTTTGGATGCCTTGGCTGTAAGCAGAATTATGTACACATAGTTATCGTCCGAGTTCAAGTTGGCTCGGACTCTGCGGCAGACTTCAATACCCGCAAGACCCGGCATCTCCCAGTCAAGAAGTGCAATATTCGGGGTCTCTTTACTGCTGAGAATTGACCACGCCTCATTCCCATCCCTTGCAAGCACAACTTCGTATCCCCATTTTTTCAAGACCCCACCAAGCATTATTCTGGTTGTCGGGTCATCCTCTGCAACAAGGATTTTCATTTTATTGCCCATTGAGTATTACCAGATTGAGAACTCACGCAACCACAGTTTTATTCAACACAATCTCAAGCTCTTTAAATGCGTTCTCAATTTTCTGAATCAATTCTGAGGCACGTGCAGAATCAAGTTCTTTTGCTTTTCCCAGTCTCTCCAGTTCAGCAGCCAACTCCTGAAGAGCCACTGCACCTACACTCCCCGCAGACCCTTTCAATGAATGTGCGTCCCGCTGAATGCTTTCAGCATCTTTGGTACTCACTGCATCCTTAAGCGATTTTATCCGGGCTGGCGTATCTTTCAGGAAGACCTCCAGTATCTCTTTGAGTAGTTCCTCGTCGCCATCAACGCGCTGAAGCAATGCTTCCCTATCAAAGACTTTTTTCCCGGTCTCAGCCGAACCTGAAGGTTGACTCCTGCTGCTGGGTTTTACTTTGCCGAGCATTCTTTCTATTGCCTCTGCAAGCTCCTTAGGATTAACAGGTTTAGAGACATAGTCGTCCATACCCGCCTCAAGACATTTCTCCCGGTCGCCCTTCAGGGCGTGAGCGGTCATAGCTATAATTGGTATATTATGATTTAGAACATCGGACTCAGGGTCACGGATTCGCCTGGTTGCCTCAAAGCCATCCATCACCGGCATCTGGACGTCCATAAGCACAAGGTCATACGGAATCTTCGCCAGTGCACGGAGTACCTCACTCCCATTAGCAACTGCATCCGCATAATAGCCAAGCTTCCCAAGGATTCTTAACGCCACTAATTGGTTTGTCGGGTTATCTTCGGCAATCAGGATTCGAACCTTCCGTTTCTTCGCCTCTGCAAGGGTGTGTCGTGTGATAATAGACTTTGCTGTAGACTTTCTTCGTGCGGGACGTTTGCTCACAAGGGTTATGAGACAATCATAAAGCTGGGACTGTTTCACCGGCTTGGTCAGATAAGCGGAGAACCCTAACTCTTGAACTCGTGAGACATCGCCTCGTCTCCCAAGGGAGGTCATCATCATCAAGACCAGGTCATTGAATGCCTCATCCTGCTTGATTGCCTGTCCCAGTTCCTCTCCATCCATACCCGGCATTTGCATATCAAGTATAGCTATCTGAAACGGGTCGCCTTTATCTATAGCAGTGCGTAACATTGCCAGAGCTGTTTCACCATCCGGGGCTTCTTCTGCCCTGCAGTGCCAGGACTCAAGAAGACGCATCAGGACAAGGCGATTAGTCGCATTATCATCTACCACAAGTATATGGACACCTTCAAGAGTGCCAATACTTTCCTCTCCGGAGTCTTCAGCAGATTCACCCCTAACAGGTTGCTTACGAAATGGCAGAATGAACCAGAACGTTGAGCCTTTTCCTTCTTCGCTTTCAACGCCGATTTTGCCGCCCATCAACTCCACCAGTTGTCTTGAAATAGCCAAACCCAGTCCTGTACCACCGTATCGGCGTTTTGTGGATGCATCTGCCTGAGTGAATGCCTCAAATAGACCCTCCTGCTTATCTTTGGGAATTCCCACACCTGTATCGGTGACAGCGAAACGGATTGTCGCTTCTTCTTCATTCTCGTCCTCCAGTGTCACATAAATCTTCACTTCGCCTTTTTCAGTAAACTTGATAGCGTTGCCAATGAGGTTTGTGAGTATCTGACGCAGTCGTCCCGGGTCGCCCTCAAGGAGTGAGGGAACCTCCGGGTCAATCATACAGATATATTCCAGTCCTTTGTCCTGTGCCCTTATCGCAAGTATATCGTTCAAATCCTCAAGGGTCGTTCTCAGGTCAAACTCAATTATCTCAATATCCAGTTTACCTGCTTCAATCTTGGAAAAATCCAGAATATCGTTAATAATTGATAGCAGAGAATTGGCGCTTTTTGCGATTGTCTCCGCATATTCTCGTTGTTCCTCGTCCAAGTCAGTATCAAGAAGTAGTCCACACATTCCTATTATTCCATTCATCGGCGTGCGAATCTCATGGCTCATATTGGCAAGGAATTTCGCCTTTGCCTCTGCGGCTGCTTCTGCTGCTCTCTTGGCTTCAATCACTGCTAGCTCCGCTTTTTTCCGCTCCGTGATGTCCCTGAGTATCCCTATAGCATACCATTTCCCTTTTAGTTTGACTCCGGAGACAGATAACTCTATAGGAAACTCCGTGCCGTCTTTTCTCACTGCCTTCAGTTCACGTGTTTTTCCGACCGCTGTCCCCTCGCCAGTCCTTCTGAATTTTGCAAACCCTCTTCTGTATGCCTCCTGATAGTTCTGCGGCGCAAGGAGGATATGAAGTTCCTTGCCCAGTACCTCTTCTTTTGTATAGCCGAAAATCTTCTCTGCTGCCCTGTTCCAATACGATATATTCCCTTCATTATCCATCATAATGATTGCGTCCTGCGCTGAGTCGCTAATACTACGGAACATCTCTTCACTCTCTCGCAATGCACATTCCGCTTGTTTACGTTTCTCCTCCAGTTCTATGCTATGCAGGGCAAATGCAATGTCTCCCGCAACCTCTTTAAACAAATCCAATTCCTCCCGGTCATTAACAAGCTCAACAGGTACAGAAACTGTTATAAGCCCATAATCTTTATCTCTGTATTTCAGACGGCTACACATTGCCCCTCTGCCTGTATGCTCACATAATAGTGGACAATCCCCACACTCCGATTGGGTATCCTGAATAACCACAACTCTCTGTTGAGACAAAGCCAGCTGTGCACAGTGAGTTAACTTGCCCTGTGCCAGCTGCTCTGAGACCCGGGCAAATGTGCCGTCAAATCCAGCATCCGCAGTGCCTGTGATATTACCCTCAGCGTCCTGCAGGACTATCCACACATTATAGTAGCCACGTGTCTCCACCAGAAGCTCGCATACTCCCTGTATCAGGCGGAATTTATCTTTTTCCTGCGTGATAAACTGGTTTACGTTTCGGATGGCTCGCAATACCGTGTTCAGGTGCTCCATCCGCTTCTCCATTCGTTTGCGCTCAGTGATGTCTTCAATAATGCCGTCAATCCACTCTATGTTCCCGTTTCCGTCATACTTAACCTGTGCGGTACAGGACGCCCAGAACGAACTACCATCTTTCCTTTTTAGGTGCAATTCCCTATCCTTTACAAAACCCTTCTTAAGTAATTCCTCTATAAAGGTCCTTCTTTCTTCCGGGTTGTAATAGAGCTCAGAGACCCTAACTTTCATAAACTCGTCCACCGAGTTATAGCCATGTATTCTGGCTAATGCGGGGTTGGCAAATAAAAAACGTCCCTCAGCTCCACCTGTGTTTCTATATATACCAATGTTTAAATTTTTAATCAGAGCACTATAATTCTCTTCGCTTTCCCGCAAAGAGACCTCACACTTAAAATGCTCAGATGCCATTTCCTCTAATTCTGTAATCCGCTGGCGTAGCTCATTTAATTCTTGAATTAGTTGCTTTTTTGTCTTGTTCTCGTCTTTCATATCACATATACCTCCTTTACCTGCCAATCCGTTACCTCTATTTGGAGGGGAGTTCTCTGCCTTTTGCTCTGGTATTGGCAAGTGTGGCTTTGTATGTACATCCTTTTCCAGAGGAATCTTTCTCCTCAAATCTTTCTCTATAATTAAATTATCGGCAGGTCTTTGTTCTGAATTAGTCAATAATTAGAATGGGTTTAGATGTATGCTACGATTTTAATCCCCTGAGCATCCAATTATTAACTTCTGTTGGACACTTAAGAGTTAAGAATGGTAGAATTGATAGGTGTTCCTCCCCAGTTCTTTTGCCCTATACATAGCGATGTCGGCGTGCTTTATCAGGGTATCTCCGACCTCACCATCCTGTGGATAAATGGCTATCCCAAGACTTGTTGTCACTTGAAGTACGTGACCATTTATCCTGAATGGTTTCTGAAATGCACCCATAATTTTGTCTGCGATTGTCCGCACATTTTCTATTCGTTCAAGTTCTGGTAATAATAAAAGAAACTCATCCCCACCCATTCGGGAGACGGTATCGCTCCTGCGGAGTGTCCTTTTCAGACGATTACCTACGCTTTTAAGTAGTTTATCGCCCATATCGTGTCCGAGTGTATCGTTGATATTTTTGAACCTATCAAGGTCAAGTAGCATCACTGCCAGTTTCTCTCTGTTACGTCGTGCGTGTGCCAGCTCGAGTCTGAGTCGCTCTTTGAACAATACCCGGTTTGGCAGTCCGGTCAAGGAATCGTAATATGCCAATCTTCTGATAGTCTCTTCTGCTCGTTTTCGCTCAAGCGCACTTATTACTATCTCACCCACTATTCTTAGCAATCTAATAATGTCATCTGACCATTTTTTTTCTTTATACATTGATACAAATCCCAGAAACCCCATCAACTTTCCGGCGTAGACCATTGGAACAGCAATAAGCGACTTTACTCCAGCGGATATGTAATGTTTTCTCTCGTTGGTTGCTTCGCTGGGGAGGTCATTTTCACTTTGAATATGAATGGTCTCAAATCGCTTTAACCTGGAGATAAACCAGGGAAATGCATCCGCCGGAATACCCTGAAGTTTTCGCCAATGCGAGTCTATCCCACGGGCACACCACCCGTGAGTGTTATTCATCTCTTTTCCATCACGTGAAAACAAAAAAACGTAACTTGAATCCACCCCGGCAAATTTCCCAATTGACTCAAGCGCTTTGTTAATACCTCTATCTATCTGATTCGCCGTAAGATTAATAAAATTAGTTGAAATTGCCATAACAAGATTTTCAAAGCGAATACGCGTGCGGAGCGCCTCCTCTGCGCGTCTTCGTTCGGTCACATCTGTTACCGTGGCAACATAGCCCGACTCCTTTGCCAGTGGGTCAAGCGGTACTATTGAAATCTCACACCAGAGTCGTGTCCCATCCACTCTTTTCATTACTTGTTCGCTTAAATGCAAACCAAATTTCTGAATTGAGTTCTCAACAGATTCTTTGTACTGTTCAAATTCCTTCTCGTTAGCAAATAGTGCTCTAAACGGCATACCTGAGATGTCCTGGGTAGTGGTGGTGTCTGGATATAACAGCTTTGACATTGAAAAATTCGTCCAGATGATTTGCCAGTCCGGACTTAGCATACATAGTCCATGAGGCGTACTACGTAGGACTGCCTGATACCGCTTTTTTAGTTTTTTGATTTTTTCCTGACTTCGGCGTAGTGCCTCACCTGAGTTCCTGCACTTTGAATTTGTCAGCATCTTATCTGCCGGAGCGCTGCGAGCTGCCTTTATTTGCCCTATTTTTATACTATTATCTTCGCTCATATCTTTGTGCTCTTACCCGTATGGGTGCCGGCGTCCGACCACCTTCTCACTCTTTTCTCTCCCTCACTCATCTGAGTTCTTATGCTACATTGACTTTTACACACAATATTCTGAGCACTCGTATAAGAGGTATACATAATCCTTCGGGATTTTCCGCATAATTCTTTAGAAAAAATCTCTTAGAAAAATCTCCTTTTAGTGTATACCTCAGTGTGTCAAAGACACTTTCTTGAAGGATTTTGGATTAAAATCCCAGTGAGAGAAAAGGGATTTTGGATTTTTTACCTGAGATTTTCCCTCAGGTTTTTCCACGCCTTAGTTTGCCTTAGAATACGCCTTTTTTCTGCCATCCAACTCAACTGTCTTAGTATGGGGAATTTCGCCCTCAACAATAAATTTTGCTTTTGTGTATTGACACCTGAGCCTCTTCTGAGCGATAATATTATTGTAAAAATTTCTCATAAAAAGGCAGGGTATAATT
>JAGHBZ010000244.1 GCA_021160705.1 Candidatus Sumerlaeota bacterium | reverse complement strand
GATGAAAAGTCGCGTTGCATCAGGGTAATCATATATCACAGCATCGGTTGCTTCACCCAGTTGAGACCCAGTATCCAACCCCGTAATCGAGGTAATCAATGTTGCCGAGGCGCCAGAACCTGTGCCAGAAATTTGATACACGTCAAGTGTCCCTATATTATCTAATGCAGTGCCTTTATTGTTTACTAACAATAGGTTTTTTGCGGGATAGAATCCAATACCCTGGGAGCTCGTTCCCCAAGTAGAAGGGTCGTAAATATTATTGATGAACGTCAATGAGATGCGAGTGTAGCTGGGAAGGTCAGTCGGGCTACCACCAGACCAGAGTATTACTGAACCTGCGGTGTCATTGCCATTTCGTGCTGTATAAATATCCCAGTTTGAAGGATTCACCGCAACGTCACGCTGATAGTTACTGGAATTGTCAACATAAATACCCTGTTCATAAGTACCATCAACCGCATTATAAAATCGCAGACTGTTGAAAGTCACTGTCACCACATAGCTGTCGGACAGCATAGCACATCCACCTATTCTGACTCCAGTCATATCAGGTGCAAACGTGGTGTCTTCTGTGTAGTTCGGGGGGGTTAATTTTTCAAACACCGCATTGCCAGCAGTATCGCCAGAGACAAACACATTTCCGCTGGAGTCAACCGCCACACCCTGAAGACCACGCCCTACCGGGAAATTTGAAAATGAAGGTAGTGTAATGGTGGTAGCGATATCTGGTGCGTTTACCGGGTCAGGGATATAGTAAAGAGCACTATCCGGACCATCAAATGTGGCATAGAAAAGCCCACCACTTGAATTTACAGCAAGAGGATAAGGTCCAACCGCTGTATTTATCGTCTTCTCATAAGTGAACTCCAATGACCAGGCACTTATTGTAAAAACAAGTATTAGAGTTAATACGAAGAGTTTCCTCATAATTTCCCTCCTTTCATAATCAATTTGCGACTCATTGTTACATTTACACGGAACACCCTCACCAGAAAAGTTATGTCACAAGATATATAAGAGTCGGTTAAGTCTCTCCTGATAGTATGAACGGTTTGAGAATCAGATTTTCTGAATAAGTTTTTTTGCAAGGTTTACCCTCCACAACATTAAAACATCTCTTTATCTAAATACACTTTTCTTCTTTCTTTCGTACCTGTTCTTCTCTTTTGGGGAGTACTTAACTTACATACTGAATTGTGTAGCAGTTTTTTGCTTTTATCACTCCTGATTTAGAGGGTGCTTATTGATATTGTTCCCACCTTTTGACGTAAGTAGATACAGGTTTGCCCTGAAAAATCACCTCGCCGTATTCACGTTCCGCAAAGAAAGCACCTTCACCAGTGTCGGGATGGGCTGTGCCTGCGTGATATTGCCAGATAGGTAACGAACCATCAGAGGCGATTCGTGCTACATTCCATTGCCATTTCTCCCCATTGGAGACACCGTCAGTGGCAACCAGATGAGTTAGTGTCGCTGTCTGTCCATTTAAGTCAGAAAAAGGAATCTTAAACTCAGCTGTCGCACCAGAACCTGAAATTGAGACAACACCAAATTCTAACGCTGTAGGAGCCCAGGTGCCTATTACGTTGTCCGCAAAAAGAGTGTCATATCCAGCAAAAGTAAAAAGTCCAGGGGGACCCGGATTTCCTGAGACCCTGTGATATGTTCCTGGAGCGAGCGAAATGATAATATGATACTCATCCTCTGTTCTGCCACTCCCTGATGGTGTACCTGGAGGTGGAGGCACATTCGGCTCTCCATTACGATTGGGATTTATAAATAGCTCTAAGGTATCGCCAGACGGAACTGTATCATCAGCAAAATCTGCACCTGCGGGTCCGGTTAGCGAAGCGTAATCGGTCTGAACCACAATATAAATATTTTCGTCATCAAAGAGTGCTTGCCAGCGTATATTCTCTGTTGCAGTATCCCCGGGTGGTGTGGTACGCAGGAGTCTGAAACCCGTTGCCTCTGGGGAAGCGCCTTCCCATTCTGCTGAATTCTTTACACCGTCAATGGTAATTGTATTGGTTGTATAGTTAATCACATACGTCTGCACAGCGGACGAGACACCAGCGATGACTACGAAGGCTAATAAACATAAACACATATACATTTTTTCCCTCCTCATCTTCCTCACCTCCTTTATTAAAGAGAGTTTGTATTATATAGTCTCCGCCCACCACACATCAACAAGTTCTACTCTTCGGCTTAAAATAAACATCTCTTTTTAAACATCAACATTTGTCAAAACAAGAAGAGTAATCACTCTGAGAAACTCCCAATTTACTTTTCTCCGAACGTCATATAGTTCCTTTTAGCTCCTATACAATTTCTTCTTATTGTTTATGTCTCACGATGTCGCCGTCGCTTATAGTTCCATTAGTGGGGTCATAATATTGGATAGTTGAAGGCCAGCCATTATCATTTACATCAAAATCTTTATCAGGACTATAGCTGATAAGGAACCATGCAGGTTTCATAGTAGCCAGTGACGGGTCTTCAGCCCACATAATATCTTTTGTGCTCTGAGAGACCAGGTCCCACCAGGGTGCTGCCCAAAACACAGGTACCTGCCATTCATAGGGTGTGACAGCCGGATGAATTTCTGTATTAAAGGGGTCAGTCATAATAGATGTTAGATATGCCACTGGAGTGGTTAATGGTATAAGCCGCTCAAGATGGTTAGCTCCTGGTGGATTCTTCACAGGTGGGTAGTGGAGATTGTGGTCAACTGCGTAGGACTCTAATGCGGTAGCGATTGAGCGAAAATCTGCTTTAACACGGCTAACCTTAGAGCGGGTCTGTGCTTCAAGGAAGTTTGGTACTGCGATGGCTGCGAGAATTGCAATGATAGCAACGACTATAAGAAGTTCAATCAGCGTAAAGGCTATCTTTCTGTTATATCGCCTATTCACAATCACACCTCCTCTCTTTAGTTTTGTTGAAACGTTTCAAAAAATTTTTAAAAAAATTTTTGCAATTTAACAAATACTTATTAAAATTCTATACGGGGTACTACATTGACGTCAAGAACTTTTTTAACTTTTTTCCCTTTTTTCTGAAACTCACCTCGTACGATTTTGCCTTCTTAAACAACTTTCTCTTATGTAGTTTTACTAACTATTGATGCGAGATAACTTATTCATAATTAGAGATTAGATGTCAGATTTTTCCACCGGTTCAGAGTATTGCCTGTAGGTTTATTATGGCACGTCTTCCATTAGAGAACACTCAAATAGAAGAAACAGCTGGAGTAATTTGGCAAAGGTCTTGTTTGGTTTTTTTCTTTCTTGTGTATAGCGGTACAGCCCGGGTGGATACCCGCAAATATTATATTTAACGATACGCAATGTCTCCAGAGCTGGAAATTCCGTTGGTCGGGTCGTAGATAATTTTTGCGTCAGCGTTGTGGAGGTCAGGACCTACACTCCAGACATTATAAGTAGTGCCATCACTGAAATAGAGCAATGGTGTGTCAGTCATAAAAGGGTCCTGGCAAATGGATTTGTCAAGACCTAACAGTGCATAATTAACTTTGTCATAAGGTTTACTTGAGACGGGATAATGCCCTTCAGCGAGTTTTTTACGTTCTAATGCTGACATCACGCAGACTATTCTTCGTTTTGCACGAGTTATGGTGTAGCGAGTAAATATATTAAAGAAAAAATCAGGCTGAACAGAAAGATTGATGAAGGGGTTATTCTT
>JAGHBZ010000301.1 GCA_021160705.1 Candidatus Sumerlaeota bacterium | reverse complement strand
TTTTTGTACAAATTGGTATTGTATGGTTAGGATTTTGTTCACTTTTGTACACCTGCTTATGAAATGGTCTACACACTGTTGTTGATATTATTGCTCATTACGGGAATTTAAAGCTGGTGTGGTTATTGCTGATGTTATAATACAAGGAGAAGTAAAATGCAAAAATGCAGTCTTTTAAAAATCCAGGCAATGGGTTTTACTTTAATTGAATTACTCATAGTGGTGGCGATAATAGGAATTCTTGCAGCCATAGCGCTGCCCAATTTTCTTGAGGCACAGGTAAGGGCAAAGGTCGCCCGCGCTGAAAATGATTTACGTACCATTGCAACTGCACTGGAATCGTATCGTGTGGATAACAATAATTATCCCCCGGAAAATTATGAAAGCCCTTTACTGGTTGTTAATGAAGCAGGACATCGCGCCATCCCGAACGCAATAAAACTAAAACCATTGACAACTCCGATAGCTTATTTGACTGCACTCCCAAGGGACCCATTTGACCCCGGGGATGACCCTATTAATCAAGCACATCCACACACGTACCACTATGCTGCCAGAAATGACCCATTGTATCCGGGGAATCCATTCTTTGATGGTGGAGGCGACAATGAGGAGCATAGATACTGTCACTGGGTTATTCAGAGTTACGGTCCTGATAAGGGTAGGGATAGAGGACTACCATCTCATTGGCAGTTTCCACGTTATGACCCAACAAATGGAACAGTGAGTATTGGTAATATCCTTAGATTAGGTCCGTAAGATTTTAATTGCTCGCTAAGTATTTTTTGCAAAAATAAAAAACAAGGAAAGAGGAAATGAAAACAGTATTGATAGTAATAGGAATTTTAGCTTGTATCGTAACTGGCGTGGTAATTTTAAAAACTCTTCAGTATTATAGTGGTAGTGACATTTCCCGGGAAATAGAAGCGATGAGGGGAGAAAAGAAATCTTCGCTAAAACGCGAGAAGAAAAGACGTTCTCTAAAAAGACGGAAAGAAACTCTACCCTCTGAAAAAAGAACAAGGAGAAAAGAGATTCACCCAATTGACCTTAATAAGTTTTACGGGAGCATTGAATTAAGTGATTTCCAAAAAGAGTATGCAAAGAGTGTCGTCGCAACTCTGGAGGAACAATACACACGATTCCGACAAGAACTGTCTACATTGAGGAAGGAGACCGAGCAGAAACTTTTAGGTTGTGTTGATAAAACGAAACAGAGAAGTCTCTCTGCTTCGGTTGTAAGAAACTTGCCGTTGGATAAAGTGTATAAAGAGTTTATTATACCCAATCTTGACCCGGAAAAAGAGAGGAGGCTGAGTCAATATATCAGCAATTTCTTGCGAGACGGAAAGAGATTAAACAGAAACAACGTGAAACCAAAAAACTCACAACCAAACTACTTGTCTCGCTTCTCACGCCAGAACAAAAACAAATCTTTCGTCGTGAACATCCGCGTAAGAAACCTACTCTGAAAGAGACCCAAATGACCCCTGCCCCTTAGGTATAATTTGTTTGCACTCTGTGTTTTGTCATCCAGATTGAATCACAGTGCGGAAATTGTTCGTTTCAATGAATTAAAGGTGCGAGCCGATATTCGTATTTCTTCTTTTCCATAGGAGCATAAGAAAATCTTTGTATCTTAACTATCCTGATGTTAACATTTTTGCACTTTTATATCATTAGTGCGAGGAGCACGATAACCAGTGGGTTCAGGGGAATTGACATTAAGAGAGCGAGTGCGAGCGGTGTTTAGATGGGAGGTGCCGGATTGCGTACCGTGGTTTGCGGACTTAAGCTGGTGGCATAACGCACACCAGTTTCGGGGAACTCTACCCGGGGAATATCAGGGGATACGGGGGTTGGTGAACCTTCATCGTGAGCTCAATTGTGGGATATATCTTCAGCCGATTGACCCGTGGCGATTCAGGTTTGATTGTCGCTGTCGTATGCAAGAACACGACAACCTGAAGATAATCTCCTATGAGACACCACACGGCACATTACGACAGGTCATTCAGTTTAATCCTGAGCAGTACACCTTTGTGTTTCAGGAATACTTGATAAAATCATCAGCAGATTTACGAGCATTCAGATATTTAATTGAGAGCCAGATATTTGAGCCAGATTATACCGGGATTGAAGAACACCAGCGGATATATGGAGAAACAGGCGTTGTGGTGGTGTGTCTGCCACGAGTACCGTTATCCCGGTTGATGGTAGAAATGGCAGGGGTGGAGACGACGTGTCTTCTGGTTATGGAAGAGCCGGATGCATTTTCCGACCTGCTTGAAATAATGATAAAAAGTGAGGAGAGTGCTTATGAAATTGCAGCGGGTGCACCAGCGGAATTTGCGATGTTTCCAGACAACCTATCCAGCGATATACTCAGTCCACAGTTCTTTCGTAGGTATTCACTGGAGTATTATCAGCACCGCTGTCGGCAAATGAAACAGAGCGGAAAACACACCTTGGTACATATTGATGGACTGCTAAGGGGATTGTTGCCGCTGCTTGGGGAGAGCAGGGTTGACTGTGCTGAAGCAATCACGCCAGAACCGTTCGGGGATGTACGTGCTGAAGAGCTACGTAGTATTGCTTCTTCTGATGAACTTATTCTCTGGGGTGGAGTGCCCGGGGCAATGCTTGTGCCGGAGTATCCAGAGGATAAATTTAGAGAACACATCATCCATTACCTTCAGATAATGAAACAGAATCCGCGTTTTGTGTTAGGTATTGGCGACCAGTTGCCCCCGAACGGGTCGCTTCAGCGTGTTAAGATAGTGTCTGAGCTCGTTGAAGAATACGGCAAATACTGATTAGAATAGTTTGATGATTTATTACAGCTTAACCAATAAACCAACTAACTGAAAAACCGGTTAACCGAAAAACCGACTAACTGAAAAACCGACTAACCGGAAAACCGGTTAACCGACTAACTGACAAGAAGATAATGGCAGGTGCGATAAAAAAAGTTCTTCTGATAAATCCGCCCTCCGGACTGTATCGGCGTGATGACCGATGTCAGTCGCGGGTGGAGGAGCAGACCGTACAGGTAATATTTCCGCCAATTGACCTTGCATACTTAGGAGCAGTAGCAGAGGAGTGCGGTGCAGAGGCTCGGATAGTTGATTATCCTGCGGAGGGCTCGGGTTGGGAGAATTTCATACTTGATATAACTCGCTTCAATCCGCAGATGTTAATTTTTGATGTTACCACCGCTACGTTGAGTCGCGATTTGCTGGCGTGCCGAATCGCCAAAGAAATCAATCCTGACATCATCACTGCTGGTAAAGGTGATTATCTCTCAATCTATGGAGAGCAGGTACTTAGAGAACATCGGGAGATAGACCTGGTATTTGTGAGGGAGTCGGAGGCGACCCTGAGAGAGCTTCTGACTCACGGGATAGATGAGAACATTCAGGGGATTATGTTCCGCGGGGAGGATGAGCAGGTCATTGTTACTGAGAAGCGTCCTTTTATTAAAGACCTGGATGCTCTACCTTTTCCAGCACGGCACTTGCTGAATAATGAGCTGTATAGAAGCCCGGAAACAAATAATAAACTCACCGTGGTTTATGGCAACCGAGGGTGTCCAGCCAAATGTATCTTCTGTCCAGCTGGCAGGATGTCCGGATATAAGTTGCGTTCACGTTCGCCGGAGAATGTGGTTCGTGAACTTGAAGAATGTGTTCATAAATTCGGCATAACTGAATTTTTACTTCACGGCGACACGTTTACTATGCGGAAATCGTGGGTGATAGAGCTCTGTAAACGCATCGTTGACGCAGGGCTAAATATTCGCTGGGGATGTAACAGCCGGGTTGATACTATTGATGAAGAACGTGCTGAATGGTTACGCAACGCTGGATGCTGGGTAGTGGCGTTTGGCGTGGAGTCGGGCTCCCAACTGATGCTTGATAAGATGAAAAAAGGTGCAACTGTGGAGCAGGCAAAAAAAGCAGTGAACATCTGCAAGCGCGCGGGTCTACGCACTCATGCCTTTTATATTATCGGTCTGCCCTGGGAAACGGCTGAAACCCTTCAGCAGACCTTTGAGCTTGCGCGTGAACTTGATACTGACTTCTTTGATATTAATATTGCGTATCCGCTTCCGGGTACAGAGTTTTTTGAAATTGCAAAGCGGGATAATTTGCTGGTCTCCGCTAATGCGTTGGCTGATGGGAGTTATGCAAGGGCGGCAGTGCGAACCTACGAGTTGAGTGCAGAGGAATTGACGCTCTGGCGTCGGCAGGCATTAATGCGTCTGTATTTACGCCCTCATTACATTTTCCGCACTCTGATGTATGCGGCAGAGTCGCCTCGTGTCATAAAAAATTATCTTTCCTACGCCTCGTCGCGCATCCGCCATCTCATCTTTGGCTAACCGGCT
>JAGHBZ010000306.1 GCA_021160705.1 Candidatus Sumerlaeota bacterium | reverse complement strand
ATTTCAAAGAACAGGAACAAAAAAATCTTGCAAACACAGCCTGAGGCAGAGGAGGATAGAGTTTAGCGGAATGCCTATGAGGATCGAGCCATTTTCCACCACTTTTGGGACACCACCCTCATTTCAAATACTAAAAGGATGCATAAAAAATACGAAATAAATCGACCTGCAGATAAATGTATTATGTGTGGCGAACCGCTTAATAGACTTGACCGACACCCTTCTGCCCTGACCAGTGATGACGAAAACCAGGTCCTGATTCGGCACGACTACTGCCCGGAGTGCTGGGCAAAAGTCAAAGACCACCCCTTTTTCTGCCGATGGATTGCTAAACGATTCCCACGAGATACCGATTCAAAACGCATACAACGTCAGTCCACAAACCAATATCTCCTTCACCTCTTCCACCAGCTCCAGCACTCCGATGACCCGAACCGCACTGCACGTCTTTTTATTTTAGCACATTTATTATTGCGACTTCGCGAGTTCAACTGGTGCGGGTATGAGATTGACCCGGATACCAATAAGCGGGTCCTGGTCTTTGAAAAAGTGCGTTCCCGGAACCGAATACATATCCCGGAGGTCAAATTCACCGATGAGCAACTCGCTGAAGCGCAAAATTTTGTTGACGAAATCCTAAAAAAGCATCACCAATCTTCAAAGGAGTAGGTGCACAAACGTGGTGCACTCATCACGTTCATTCTCAATGGAATAATGGAGTAAAAGCGGAGTAAAGACATTGATATTCACCAAAATAATATCATATCTCAGACGTCGTATACCCACTCGCTCAAAAATAAAGAACTCTTCACTTCACCGATTAATGGGCAGTACTATTTTTCGGCGTGAACTCTGGCAGTTTAAACCCCACCTGATGGCAGCAGGCTTTGCAGTAGGTACGTTCATTGCATTTACGCCGACCTCAGGGGTTCAAATGTTAATCGCTGGTGTCATCTGTCTGCTCCTGAAGGTCAATTTACCATTCAGTTTGCTGGCGACCTGGATTACAAACTATCTCACCACTCCATTTATCTATTATTGGTGCTACAGGCTGGGAGCACTTATACTGGGTAAACACCTTGATTGGCATACCCTGACTAAAGATTTCGTTCACGTGCCCGAAAAAGTACTGGTAGAGATTTTGCCATCTTTATGGCTTGGGGGTATCATTGTGGGTGGTATCGCTGCGGGCATTAGCTACGCTATAATTTTCCTACTTGCTTCTCTGGAACGAAAGAGCAGACTTGCTCAATTCCTACGGCAACGTGCAAAACGCAAAAAGAAAAAAGTCATCTCACAAGCCGATATTACTATCAATTCTTAATGTAATACATTAGATATTTGAAAATAAGTATAATAATATAAGTGAATCTAAATAAACATCTTTGATAGCTCCCTTGATTGGTCTACTCTATCAATCAGGGGAGAAAAAGAGATAAATTTGCAATACACATTTTTATCACATTATTCAATTTTGATGTGGTGATACACTACAAATGCCAATTTTACTTAGCATAAAAGGGTATAACATTGGGGTTTCATACACCTTAAAGGATGTCACGACAATCGGACGCGCTGAAGATAACACCATCTGGATACCACAGCCTAATGTCTCTCGCTACCATTGCATCATTGAAAAACGCGCTCACGGCTACTACATTCGCGACAATAACAGCAAAAATGGTGTATTAGTAAATGGCAAACAAATCACCGAGCAATTGCTTCAGCCTCAGGATAAGGTGCAGATTGGCGATACCGTCTTTATATTTGAACCCGGCTTTGACCTCAAAAATCTTATATTTGAAAATAAAACTATATGCCTTACACCGCCATCTGCTGAGACTATACGAGTAGTGCCGGATAAAATAACCCCACCTGACGCCGAGCTGCAGCCCTCCCCTGCCCTCGAACTCTTTGAAGAACTGGCTGGTCTATTCACACCGGAAAATGTCGCTTTGCCTGATACTTTGAGAAATATCGCACGTCAGGTAATGCGTTTATTTAACGCTGATGGATGTCTTCTCTTTATCTACGATGAGGCTTTTGGTGAATTACAACCTATGGTCGGGTACGGAAAAATTGAAAATATTCCATTAAATAAAAACGCCATTCAGAAAGCTTTTACCGAAAAGAAATCTGTCTATATCTCCGAGTCTCATTCTTCTGAATCAATTATCCTGCCGGGCTCAGATTTTGAGAGCCTCTACACCATCGCCTCTGCACCAATAATCCTCACACTTCAGAAAAAGACACAGCTCCCTGAGGAGAGGTGTATTGGTGTCATCTGCATCACTAAAACTACAACCAACGCTTTCTCTATAAACGACATTATGTCACTTCAGGCAGTTGGGCGTATTATTGCTCTTCCTATTGAGCTGGCGCGCCGATACGACCTGCTTGAACGTGCTTCAACTTCCTCTGAACCTTCTCCCTGGCGTGAAATCCCCATTACTCCTGAGACCAACGCATTAAAACTTATCTTTGTACACCATTCAATGGAAAAAGTGCTCCAGAATGTTGAGCAGGTCGCTGAACACTCAACCAATGTCCTTATTGAAGGCGAGACAGGCACCGGCAAAGAACTTATTGCTCGCTTAATCCACACTCGCAGCCCACGTCGCAATGCTCCATTCGTTGCTGTCAATTGCGCCGCCATCCCTGATACTCTCTTTGAAAGCGAACTCTTTGGTCACGAGCGAGGTGCGTTTACCGGCGCAGAACGACTCAAACGTGGTAAAGCTGAACTCGCCCACGGCGGCACATTATTCCTTGATGAAGTCAGCGAACTCTCACCCTCCGCTCAGCCTAAATTACTCCGGTTTATTGAAGAAAAAATATTTTATCGGGTCGGCGGCACTCGTCCCATACAGGTAGATGTTCGTATCATTGCCGCTACTAATAAGAAACTCGAAGAACTTGTGGAAAAAAATATGTTTCGCCAGGACCTGTATTATCGCCTTAGCGTTATGAAGATTTATATCCCCCCACTCCGGGAACGCCCCGCTGACATTAAACCACTTGTTGAATATTTCATTCGGTATTATAGTCAGGAATCCAACAAAGAAATACTCGGCATCTCTGATGAAGCTCTCATTATTCTGGAGAAATATCCCTGGAAAGGCAACGTCCGGGAACTCAAGAACTGCATTGAACGTGCAGTAATGGTATGCGAGGGAAGTATCATTGAGCCTCGCCATATCTTTCTCTCTCCTCTGGATATTACAGAGGAAGAGGTTTCCTCACCTCTGCCCGGTAAGAGAACCTTTGCATTCGCTGATAATAAGCAGGTTTTTCGCCCCCTCCAGGAAGTTGAAAAAGAACACATCCGGCAGGTGCTTGAATTTTGCAAATGGAACCAGGTCAAAGCCGCATCAATGCTGGGAATTCATCGCAATACTCTGCGTAAAAAAATTCGTGAGTATCAGATTCGTCCCAATGAATAATTTTTATATTCACACATTCGCTCTTTGACCTGCTATATTGAGAATATCGTTTTTATAACTAAGGAATAGAGGTAAAGAATATGCGCAATGGGATTCTTATTATGTTAATATTGTTGTGTACCTTACTGGTTTTTCGGATTTTTCCTGAGGATACCACTATTAAAAAGCAGAACAAGGACGTAGACTACATTTCATTATCACGCTCAAACCTGGATACTTTTATCCGTAAATTAAACGACCCGCATCAGAGTGTCCGCATTGTCTTTTTTGGCGACAGCATAACTGAGAAAAATTTCCATACTCACGGCGCTTATAACTATGTGGATTACTTACGCTGTTATTT
>JAGHBZ010000135.1 GCA_021160705.1 Candidatus Sumerlaeota bacterium | reverse complement strand
CTCGTAGGATTTGGGATTGTTTTTAAATCAAAAACAAAAGGAGGATAAGCCTCCTTTTTCCACCACTTTCGGGACACCACCCATTAATATTATTTGACCACTACATATAATTTCCCTATTGCGTTTCATTACACATTTGATATATTCTTTGTATCAATTTTTTTAGTGCAATGAGATTTTGTCAACATTGTACCAAACATAATACAAAACCAATTTTTAATAACCTGGGAGAAAAAGTGTGGAAACAGTACTGGTAACTGGTGGTGCTGGATTTATCGGTTCTCATCTGTGTGAACACTTGCTCGCTGAGGGGTATCGTGTCATCTGTATGGACAACCTCTCTACCGGGACTATTGATAATATTGACCATTTACGAGACGAGAATTTTCGGTTTATCAAACAGGATGTGACCGAATATCTTTATATAAAAGAGCCGGTAGATTATGTCCTACATTTTGCCTCTCCGGCAAGTCCAATAGATTATATGCGGATGCCTATACAGACCCTCAAAGTTGGTTCGCTTGGTACACATAAAGCCCTTGGGTTAGCAAAAGAGAAAAATGCTGTATTTCTGCTTGCGTCGACCTCTGAGGTGTATGGCGACCCTCATATCCATCCACAATCTGAAGATTACTGGGGAAACGTTAATCCTATAGGTCCTCGTGGTGTTTACGATGAAGCCAAACGATTCGCAGAGGCTATAACTATGGCATATCACCGGTATCATAAACTCAGAACACGTATTGCACGCATATTCAATACTTATGGACCCAGGATGAGGCTAAATGATGGGCGTGTGATTCCCAATTTTGTACATCAAGCATTTAATGGAGAACCCCTTACTGTTTATGGAGATGGTTCACAGACACGTAGTTTTTGTTTTATTAGCGACCTGGTAGAAGGGATTGTTCGTCTTATGCACACCGACTATGCAGAACCTATTAATTTAGGCAATGACCACGAGCTATCAATCATTGAGCTTGCTAACAAGATAATAGAGTTGTGTGGCATTCGCACAGAAATAGTATTTAAAGAGCTTCCTCAGGATGACCCCAAGACCCGTAGACCAGAAATATCGCGTGCAAAGAAAATTTTAGGCTGGTCGCCAAAAGTCAGCCTTGAGGAAGGACTTCGGAGAACCATTGACTGGTTTAAAAACAAATCTTCTCTATCAACTTCTTATAGGGAGAAAGGAGTATAGAGCAAATGAATGTTTGTGTCATCGGTGTTGGCTATGTCGGTCTGGTAACCGGTGCTGTATTTGCCGACCTGGGTAATGAAGTCATCTGCGTTGATAAAGTGGAAGAAAAAATCAATATGCTTAAACGAGGTGAGATGCCTATTTATGAACCCGGACTTGAAGAACTGGTCGCACGTAACGTCAAGGAAGGCAGGTTATCATTCACTACCAATATCGGTGAGGGAGTCAGACGTTCTGAGGTCATCTTCATTGCCGTCGGCACACCTCCACGAGAAAATGGCGAGACGGACCTATCGCACGTTGAGGCAGTTGCACTCGAAATCGCCCATCACCTTAACCATTATAAAATCATCGTTAATAAAAGTACCGTGCCGGTGGGTACAGGTGACCTTGTCCGTAATATCATTGAGAAAAACAAAAATAATGATGTAGAGTTTGACGTTGTTTCTAATCCAGAGTTTCTCCGTGAAGGGAGCGCAATCGCTGATACGCTCAAGCCGGATAGGATCGTCATCGGTGCACCCACTCAGAACGTCGCTATGACATTGTTGGAGCTCTATGCGCCTATAGAGCGCCCTATGCTTATCACAAATGTGGAGAGCGCCGAAATGATTAAATACGCCTCCAATGCATTCCTCTCCACCAAGATTTCATTCATTAATATGATTGCTGACCTCTGCGAAAAGACTGGTGCAGACGTCACGATGGTCGCCAAAGGGATGGGCTATGACCAGAGGATAGGAATGCATTTTCTTCAGGCTGGACTTGGTTTTGGTGGCTCCTGCTTCCCTAAAGATACGCTGAGCCTCATACATACTGCACGCAAGTATGGCGAGGAATTTAGGCTACTTGAGGAAGTGATTAAAATTAACCAGCAGAGGGTACCTCGCTTCGTTGAACGCATCGCTCAGCGACTCAATCCACTCAATAATAAGACTATTGCTGTCCTTGGGTTGGCGTTTAAACCTGATACCGATGACCTCCGTGATGCAAAAAGTGTTGAACTCATTACATTGCTGAGAGAACGTGGCGCAACGATTAAGGCATACGACCCCGTGGCTATTAATAATGCCAGGAAAATCTTGCCCGATATTATCTACTGCAAGAATTCTTACGACGCAGCTGAAGGCGCAGACGCCCTGGTCATCGTTACAGAGTGGAATGAATTTAAACTCCTTAACCTGGAGCGCTTGAAATCGGTAATGCAACAACCTATAATCTTTGACGGGCGTAACATTTATGACCCTAAAAGGATTCGCAAGATGGGATTTGAATACTATTCTATAGGGAGAAAGTAAGTGAGAATATGGTAAAACTTGAAGTATTACTTCGTGAGATGGTGGACAGGAATGCCTCAGATTTGTTCCTCAGGGTCGGGGCGCGCCCAATGCTCAGGATTGATGGCATAATACACCCTACTGATTTCCCGCAACTCTCGGTTCAGGATACTCAGACAGTTGCATATTCGCTTATGACCGACCAGCAGAAGAAACAATTTGAGCAGAACCCTGAAATGGACCTGGCTATTGGCATTAAAGACGTAGGAAGGTTTCGTGTTAATATCTATAGACAACGTGGCACAATCGGGATTGTGTTTCGCTACGTAAGGCGACCTGACCTCAGTTTTGAGGAACTTAATTTACCCCCGGCTGTCAGAACACTTGCTGAGATGCCAAGAGGACTCATCCTGGTGACCGGGACCACTGGCAGTGGCAAATCCACGACCATAGCAGCAATGATTAATCATATAAACCAGATTAGAAATTGTCACATTGTCACCATAGAGGACCCCATTGAATTTCTCCACGAAGACAGGCAGGCGGTCATCTCCCAGCGCGAGGTAGGCTTTGATACTTCATCTTTCAGTGAGGCACTCCGCCATATTATGCGTCAAAGCCCGGATGTGATATTAATCGGAGAGATGCGAGACCTCGAGACTGTAAGTGCAGCAATAAGCGCAGCTATAACAGGGCATCTGGTGTTCTCTACGCTTCATACTATTGATGCGGTCTCAACGGTGGAGCGGATAATAAATTTTTTCCCTACGTATCTCCAGCACCAGATAAGGTTAGATTTGTCAGTCTGTCTGGCAGGAGTAATCTCGCAGAGATTACTTCCTCGTTCTGAAGGTAAGGGAAGAGTGCCAGCAGTAGAAATAATGATAACAACACCAACAATTCGGAAGTTAATATTTGAAGGGAAGTTGCTGGAGATACAGGGATATATAGAGAGTGGCGGACACGTAGGGATGCAGACATTTAACCAGTCGCTATATGACCTATACCAGAGAGGATTTATCAGTTATGATGATGCCATCGGATATGCTTCAAGTCCAGATGAGTTCAGGTTGCTGGTGGAAGGAATAGCCTCAGGAACACAGGATAAGAAACCTACAACCTCAGGCAGATGAGAGGCATACTATTAGGGGTGGTAGGGTATATTACTTTTGAAGATTCTCGCATTTAGTTTCTTTGACAGAGTTCCAAAAGCACGCCCTTTATGTGCCCCGGGTGAGGACGTATCGCAATTAATGGCAATTCGGAATGAAGTTAGACATTACCTTCTCATTATCCCCTGGATTATAAATTTTTTCACAATTTTTGTTCATATATTAGTATCCAGAGAGTCCCGTATTCAATTTCTTTGATGTAGTTCCGAAGGCACGAGCTGTATGTAGCCCGGTGCGTCAGTGCTGGGATTAATTTGATGAGAGTTAAATTTTAAAACGCCTGGATTTTAAAGAGGAAGCGAAGGCTTTTGGTTGTTATCTACTCCTTACTTAAATGGTCAGGGATTCGCCGAAGTAGTGAGTGGCTCAGGGTAAATGAGTCATTTTACTATTTGTATCATCTTTCGTTTGACTTTCCGTCCCTCAAAACCGATATTATCTCAAATTATTAATACAAAGCAGGGGAAGAGAGATGGTTCTGGAGCGAAATGAAATAATCCTGAACAGGTATCGCAAAATCTCAGAGATGCGAGCGGAAGGAATCGACCCATTTCCACACAAGTTTGACCCCACGCATAAAAGCAAAGAAATACTCGACAACGCTGAGGAGCTGATAAAAAGCAAGGAAAAAGTCAGAGTGGCTGGGAGGATTATGAGTATTCGTTCATTTGGTAAAGCCGCTTTCTTCCATATTATGGATGGTGTCGGGAGGATTCAAATCCACATCCGTAAAGGTTCTACTCCAGATAGAGACAGAGAAATTTTTCAAAGGTATATTGATTCAGGTGACATTGTTGGAGTTGAAGGGGAAGTATTTCGGACAAAAACAGGCGAGGTTACGGTACTTGCGGAACGTCTTGTACTGCTTGCAAAAGCGGTTCGTCCCTTACCAGAGAAGTGGCATGGACTCCGGGACCGCGAGATTCGGTATCGCCAGCGATACGTTGACCTGATTGTGAATGAAGACGTGCGTCGCACCTTTATTCAACGCACACAAATCATCAACTCTATGCGGCAATATTTAAACGAAAAAGGCTATCTTGAAGTGGAGACGCCTATGATGCAACCTGTTTACGGTGGTGCTATGGCTCGCCCGTTTATCACTCATCATCACGCACTGGATATGACGCTATATTTGCGAATTGCTCCGGAGCTCTATCATAAACGACTTGTGGTGGGCGGGTTCGAGAAAGTTTATGAAATTAATCGCAACTTTAGAAATGAGGGCATCTCCACTGTCCACAACCCTGAGTTTACTATGCTTGAGCTCTACACCGCATACTGGGATTACCGGGATACCCTACTTCTGGTGGAAGACCTGTTGAAGCACATTGCCCGGGAGGTGCTCGGCACTTTAACATTTACGTACGATAAGGACGAAATTGATTTTAGTGGCGAATGGCAGAGATTAACAATTCTTGAGGCAATTAAGAAACACACAGGGATAGAGCTAAATTGGGACCAACCTCAACAGGAGGTACTCAGAGTGGTTGCGCCAGTGGTTGAAGCGTCTGCAAAAGAACTCCAGGAGCTCACAACAGATGAACTCATAATGCTACTCTTTGAGAGCAAGGTGGAGGAGCAGCTTATCCAACCCACATTCGTTATGGAGTTTCCCAGGTCATTGAGCCCATTAGCCAAAGCCAGTGCGGATAATCCTGCGGTCGCTGAGAGGTTTGAACTCTTTATTGCACGACTGGAGATTGCCAATGCTTATACCGAGCTCAACGACCCGGAAGAACAATACGAAATCTTTAAAGAACAGGCGCGGAAACGGCAGGATGGGGTGGTGGATGCCTTTATGATGGACGAAGACTACATTCGTGCACTGGAGTATGGCTTACCACCAACCAGTGGTCTCGGCATAGGCATTGACCGACTGGTGATGCTTCTTACGAATCGGCAATCCATCCGTGAGGTTATTCTCTTTCCGCATCTTCGCCCGGAACGTCCCGAAGATAATCCGGAGACCGTTTAGTCCGTTTTGTCCGTTTTGTCCGAAACATATTGCAGTTCACGGTTAGTGGAAATCCCGCTGTTACGATAATTTCAGTAGTACAGCGAACTCCTCCGCCATAGCACGCCAGCTTCTGAGTTGTGCTACCTGTTTCCCTCGTTCAATCCTCTGTTTAGCCATCTCAGGGTTTGCAATGAGCTGCTGAATTATGCTGGCAAACTCCGAGACGTCTCGGGCGATAAACACAACATCACTATAGAACCGCTCTACATCCGCAATCGCAGTGGAGACCACTGGTTTGCCCCCGGCAAGATACTCCAGCACCTTCACCGGGTTCACATACTCTACGCCTTCAGAAAGTCGATATGGAACAATAGCCACGTCAAACGCTTTTAAGTAGGCAGGAAGCTCCTGATAAGCCCGCCAACCAAGAAAAAACACGTTTCTATGCGTCAGGAGAGAGGATATGTTAACCGATATAGGTCCTATAAAAACAAAATTCGTGTGGGGCAGTTGTTTTGCCAGCTCAGAGAGCAGAAGATAATCCACACGTTCATTGACCGCACCAAAATAGCCCACAATTGGATGAGGAATACGAGCAATATCTTCAGGGATGGTAATTGATTCAGACATTGCACGGGAAAAATGCTCGTAGTCCACACCACAGGATATAAAGGTTATATCAGGACGAATTTTCTTCTTGAGTTCGGCTACTGCCATAGTCCCGCTACTCAGGACATCTGCACGTTTTATCAATTCGTTTTCATCTGCTTTGAGCCGTTCTCCTCCTCTGCCCGCTGTCAATTCGTCCATAATATCATAAAGTAGACGTTGATAATCCATTCTAAACACCACTGAGTTAAAAAAAGGTGCATTGACAATCACGTAAGGACGTCCACCGGAACGGCAGAACCGACGGATAAATAGAAGCAGTATCTCGTTATTTATTGCACGGAAAAAAGAAAAACGTGCATCAAGCGGGAACGAGACCGGGGTAATGACCCTCAGGTTTGGTGTCTCGGATTTCCCTTTATGGAACGCAAGCCACTCCGGCGATTGCAGAGCACGGTGAACACGAAGCAGACTGAAGTAGTATACCTTAAAGCCCATAAGAGCTAATTGTTGAGCGAGGTGTTGGGGTCGCTGGAACGCACCCTGCCATTCTACGAATGAGATAATTATAATTGTCGGGCTCTCCGCTGTGGCAGTAAATTCTACACGGTTTACGAACACTCTGAAAAAAATAGCAGAGACCAGATTCCTCATTAATATGAAGAACAGGTTAATTATCAACATAACTTTAGGTAACTTTAGGTCAGACCTCAATTTCACTAAAGTTCAGGTCTTGCTTTATTGTAAACATAGTTGTAGTATTGGTTTTCCTTTCTGATTGAAGCGGAAAAATCTTACTATTTCAGACCCATCCTGGTCTCCTGAGTTTTTTATTAATACTTTTTTTATAAGGAGACCAGGAAACCAGGAGATAACACTTTTTCATACGCACACCCTTTTGATTTTTAGAATCCCCTAACAACAGGGGTCTTTGGCAGAGCTATGGGAGCTTCTGTTTTATGGCAAAGAACACTACCACTACGTTATTGCCAAATAATCGTTTTACACACAGATTTTATCTCTGCCATAGAAATCAATAAGCCACGAACAGAGGGCAATAGTTAATAATTCCTCAAGGTTTGAATGGTCAGACAGCCTCTCTGCCCTCCTCCCGCAGGGTCTATTTATTTTGTTCTTTAGATTTGGCTTGTTCCCAGAGTGCGTCCATCTCTTCAAGTGTCATTGAACTCAGGTCTTTGCCACGATTTCGTGCCTGCTCCTCTATGAACGAAAACCGTCGGATAAATTTCTCATTCGTATGCTGGAGTGCTTCTTCTGGATGTATCTTTAGAAACCTTGCCAGATTAACCAGTGCAAATAACAAATCCCCAAATTCGTCTTCTATCCGGTCTGGATTTGCGTTTTTTTGTTTCATTAGCCTGCGTAGCTCTTCTAACTCCTCAGTCACTTTGGCATAGACCTCCTCAATATGGTTCCAGTCAAATCCAACCCGTGCTGCTCTGTCCTGAAGTCGGTGTGCTCTAATCAGGGAAGGCAAACTTCGGGGAATCCCTTCCAGTATTGAGACGTGTTCCTCGCCTTGCTTCTGTTC
Source organism: Candidatus Sumerlaeota bacterium (assembly GCA_021160705.1). Taxonomy (GTDB): domain Bacteria; phylum Sumerlaeota; class Sumerlaeia; order MWCT01; family JAGHBZ01; genus JAGHBZ01. The sequence continues at coordinate 1,284 of JAGHBZ010000135.1, read as the reverse complement.
TCTTTCAGATTGTTTCAGGCATTCCCAGTTCCGCAATACCTCTTCCGGAGTATCCCATCGCTCTTTGCCAAACACATGAGGGTGCCGATGAATCATCTTCTGACATATACTCTCCAGCACATCTCCAATATCAAATTTACCCTCCTTATGCGCCAGCTCCGAATGAAACACTATCTGCAACAGCAGGTCTCCCAGTTCCTCTTTCAGCTCTTCTGAGTTTTCAGCGTCAATACTCTCAATGACCTCGTATGCTTCTTCAATCAGGTAAGGCTTAAGAGATTTATGGGTTTGTTGTTTATCCCAGGGACATCCCTCCGGAGCGAGCAAACGTCTCATTATCTCCACTAATTTAACAAATTGTTCGGCGATGCGCTCTTTTGACTGGTGATTATTTTTTCCCATATGCGACACGTCGTTTAATAATAGACACCCTTCTCAAAATTCCATCCGATTTTTTAATCCATAAGATTCCACAAATATACCGGTAGCTGAGTCCTAACGTTCAAATAAATATTTTTTAATTTTTTTCAGGTATTGCCAGCTCCCGTAGGCTGCCACAAGTTTAAGTATGTCGCCAGGTATGAAAGGCAACACGCCAAGTGCAACGGAGACGGCTAAAGATTCGCCCGTATAAAGCAGGAGTACAATGACTCCCACTGCCCAGACAACAATGGTGGCAAGAATCAGATAGAGCAGTTGAGTTCGTCGGGATACCCCGGGCTTAGCAGCAAAACCCGCGATAAACGAAGCAGGAATAAACCCTACCAGATACCCACCTGTATGACCGAAAAAATGTTGCGTGCCTGAACCCCCGCCTGCAAACATTGGCAACCCAAGTATACCAAACATCAGGTACGTCGATTGGCTGATTGCACCTGAAGATGCTCCGAGTGTCAAGCCAGAGAGTAGAACGAAATACGTTTGCAGGGTGATTGGGACAGGGGTGAATGGCAATGGAATTTTTATTTGCCCACCCAGCGATGTCACAAAACTGAACACTAATATCCCGAGTAATTTAATTGCTATCCTGATGGTAACATCCTGTTTTGCCACCGAGACTATCGCTGTTCTCTTCATTTTCTCCTCTCACCAGTACGTGTGTATATTAAAAATGAAATTAAAAGCTATCCTCTCATTTACCTAAAAGTCAAAACGTTTTTCAGTCTAATATGTAGCCGAAGCGGTCTGGCAGAAAATACAACCTGAATAACCATCTATCTGCATCAAAATGTACATCTATTTTCGAAAAAACAGATGACTTAAAAGGCAGAAGTGGAATATAAT
>JAGHBZ010000239.1 GCA_021160705.1 Candidatus Sumerlaeota bacterium | reverse complement strand
TCTGTGTACTCTGTGAACTCTGTGGCTAAAAATAAGGAACAAGCCACTGAGAGCACAGAGGTCACAGAGATTATAATAAATTCTTTTGCCGCCATAAAAAGCGTTTCCGTCCTGCTTAGAATATTGCTTATTTCTTCTGACTCTGCTTAAATTCCATACCTCTCAGTGTGCTCTGTGGACTCTGTGGCTAAGAGAAAGAATAAGCCACTGAGAGCACAGAGGTCACAGAGGTTATAATACAAATTCTTTTATCGTCATTAGAAAGCGTCTGCGTTCTGCTTAGAGTATTGCTCATTTTAATTTTTTTTCTCTCAGTGTGCTCTGTGGACTCTGTGGCTAAAAATGAAGAATAAGCCACTGAGGGCACGGAGTCCACAGAGGGATGGACTCGAAAGGTTTAGACGAGTGCTCAAGACGTTCACACGTGGTCTCTGGGGCATACTTAATTTCTTACGTACTGGACTTACCAACGGTCTCTCCGGGGGACTGAACAATGCGATAGGGACACTAAAGAAAATGGCGTATGGTTATAGAGATTTTAATCTACCACAAAAAATCGTGATGAACCTTTAATATAAAAGAGGGAGTTGTAGAGAATATCTATCCTAAATCAATTGGGCGCGAACCACACGTTGAAGACTATATACGCAGTAAGAGTCGCGGTCTTTACAATATCCATACAGGCGATGAAGGTCAATAGAATCTGGTTCCACCGTCTCCTCAATAATATCACGTGGAGATTTTTTATAGGTGAGCTTTACCTCAAGTTCATTTTCAGTAGCAAATTCAAGCAGTTTTTTTATATCTGAAGCTTTAGTGGCGGGGTTGGGTCCGTTGAAGGCGAATTTTGATGGTGTGCGAACCACACTTACCGTCATTAATCTGGATAATTGTTTTTTGTATCGACTGGTCAACTCATTGACTTTCTTCTTAAATGCTGAGTCGTAGTTTTTATGAAAAGTCTTACTGATACTTTCTGCCAGCTTATCAATATTATATGCATCAGTCCCAGTGGGTTTTAGTAATTCAATCAAAGAGGAGGCTTTCTTATCAGTGAAGTCGCTTTTCAATTCCTTTTCCAGGCGTGCAACCAGTTTGACAATCGCTATCAGGTTGTACAGGTCTTCTTTATTGAGAGCGATATGGTATTCGCCGGTGGGTGTCTGGCGAATAGTGTCGGTCTCCAGACGTGGCATAAATCCAAGGTTTTGCAATTCTTTTGCTACCTTTTTAATGTCGACGTCTGGATTAAGCAGAACCAGTTTCTCATCCACAATTTCGCGGATAAGGTTTTTGAGTTTCCTATACGAGAGGAGTTCAGCCAGCAGTATAGGGTCTTCTACATGGATGTATCCCCCCACCGCACCCAGACTTATACCGCCGTGCGACTCACTACACTCATCAATCAAATGCTCCACAGTATCCGGTAGTGGCTGGCGACTTCGTGTAGTGAGAAACTCTAAAATATCTTCACCGCTTAATCCCTGGTCCATTGCCTGTCGGATTGATTCTTTTGTTATGGTAAGCGTGGACATCACATCAACACTGGTGATGGAGGTGAATTTATTGAGTATATAGAAATCGCTAAGCCGAAAATCTGGTGGGACGACAACATCAAGGTTTGCCTGGACAATTAAATAATCCCCATCGTAGCTAATTGGGGGCACTTCATAATCAGAGCGGGGTTTAAACAGGTCGTCGCTCTCCTGGTAATCGCTTTCGAGCACAAACCGTCCAAGTTCAGTGAGTTTAAAGTAGAAGACAATCTCCTCGGTCTTCCTGGCTTTAGAAGCGCTCTGCCTGGAGCCACTTATTGGCGTGGTCCGGTTACCCAGTCGTGCGAGGTCAGATTCTTTACGAACACCAAGACTTATTATTCCCAGCCAGAAAAGGCTTTCAGCGATTACTGACTCAAGTACAAGGTAATTTGAGCGATTAAATCTTTCCATCACAAACTGACTACCACGTCTTGGCAGATTAATCTCAATTCGTGGGAGCACAGTATCTGCAAAGGTCTTGAAGTAGACCCAGCGATTATAAGGGATATTCTCAATTTCTTTCAGGACAATTTTTCTGAAATTGATTATATCAACTAAATTTTCAGGCGTGACCTCAGGGTGTATGGTGTCGCCTTCAATGTATTCCTCATTCCAGGCAGAGGTCTCGAGCCAGAATTTAAAGAGGTCGGTATAACATTTTTGAGGATTCCTTAACCACTTTTCAAATTCACCTGCGACTTTCCACACCCCACCAGCATCAACAATAAATTTTTTCTGTATGCAGAACAGAGCAATGAAAGCTAAGTATTTAACTGTCTTGTGGGAACTAATAAAAGGAAGTGCTTTTTTCAGGTCATTTTTTCCAATCCCGCCACTGGAGAGCACTCGCAATGCATTTCGGTTGATGAAACTGACAAATATAACAATGTCGCGAAGAATATTATTGGAGTTCTCCAGGACAAATTGCGGTGGTTTACCATCAGATGGGAGAGTTAAGACGTCTAGGTCTTTTATTGAGCGTGTATCTCGCCGTTTATAGCGATGATTGATTATATACATCAAATCTCGCGGGACCATCAGGAGACTATTATATTTATTAGAGTCGGGTAGTGCAACAAACACCAGCCCACTATACGAAAGCAAATTATTGATATAATCAGCCCGGGTATGGTCGTAGCGTTTCTGTGTCCCTGTATCAAGCAAATCGTGATATACCGCTATACCTTTTTTCGCCACAATCTTACGGAACATCTTGCCTTCATTATCCGGGAGGTTATTAAGATAATGCTGTAATTTCTGTGGGTCAAGCAGGGCGTTTCTGATTTTGTAGATAAAGAAACTCTTCTTATTGGAGTCGACCCGCATTTTGAGTCCCACATGGGCGATGGCGCGAAGATGATATAGGGAGAGTTCTCGGAGAAAATAACCTAAATATCCTACCCAATGGGACGGCAGGTCTATAAAACGAAAATAGGAGTCAGGTATACCTATAAGTATATCGTCCACATCCATCTCCACCAGGTGGTCAAAGAAGACAAAGCCTTTTAAAGTAAGTGTATTGACCAATTTTATCAGGCGATTCTCATCGTTATGAAAGAATCGCTGGAGACACTCCTTGCGGGGAAGCTCGCCCCCATGGATTGTCAGGAAATACACGAGTTCCTTTTCATCTTCTTCAAGTTGCTTAAACGCCAGATTAAAGTAATGCTGATTTTGCATTCGGGGGTATATATTTTCTATAATGACGGATTGGACCTGTTTTTCAGAGAGATTGCTAAGGTCTGGCAAAGGGATATTCCAGAACCGTGCTATTTCGCTGAGTTTGTTGGAATTTAATGTCTTTAATACGCTCTTAAGTCGCATCGTTCCTCCTCACTCTATTAACCGCATCTTTTGTAGTGTGTTAAGGGTTTAAATTCCACAAAAAAATTATACAATGCAGGGCAGGGATGTACAGTATTTTTTGTACATTTAAGATAAGTAATAATGAAACTGTATCTATCAAAGTTTGAGGTTCTCAATCTCCATCTTCCCGTTAAGTCCAATTATCCTATACCGGTATCCCTGCTCTGTGAGGAATAGTTGACGATTTCCTGCAAACTCCTGGTCTTTGGTATTTTTACTCACCAAAGAGTAGAAGAAAGCGGAATTGCCTTCAGATTTTGGACGCAGGATTCTTCCAAGCCGTTGAGCCTCCTCCTGGCGAGAGCCAAATGTTCCAGAGACCTGAATAGCCACATTTGCATCAGGCAAATCAACAGCAAAGTTCGCTACCTTGGAGACAATTAGTCGTTTTAGACGTCCACTCTTAAAATCCGCATAGTATTTCTCCCGCTCCTTGTTTGGTGTCTTACCAGTGATAATAGGAGCCTTCACCACATCCGCAATAATATGTAGCTGGTCTAAGTACTGTCCGATGATAAGGATATTATCGTCTTTATGCTTCTCAATCAATTTCTTTACCAGTTCAATTTTAAGGGGGTTCTCGGAGGC
>JAGHBZ010000063.1 GCA_021160705.1 Candidatus Sumerlaeota bacterium | reverse complement strand
TTATCTGATTTATATAACACGAAGGATAAGGAGGATTGTCACTAAAGCGTTCACCTTCATTATGTAAAAGACTTGAATGATAAAAACCTATGCCAGTTTGAAAAACATATTCTGCGGTGTAATAATCACCATTTGGTGAGCCAGCACCATATTCGTATGGATTATTGGTTAAGTAGAGATTATTATCCGGGCTAGGGGGAGACATATCGCAATAAACGGGCGCTTCGTAAAAGGCATTATAATCATAGCTGCTCCCGGATACATCACAACCTTCGCCAAGCAAAGAGGCATCACAGTTAGTAAATAGATTATCTTTGATCGTTAAATTCAGAGAGCCTAATCCCATATATTCTAATCCTACCATTAAACCGTCAAAAGTACAGTTATACAATAGCATCGTTACAGAGTTCTGACTCTCTTCTTCACACAAAATAAATATTCCTTCATTAGAACCATTACCTACAAAGAGACAGTTAAATATGTTTAGGTTAACTGATTCCTGGCTATTGTCAACGTCTACACAAATCCCGGCTGTGACAAAATCTCTAAAAATATTGTCGCAAATACAGGGTAGGTTACCCACTGTATCCATTGTGATATTAACGAAATATAGACCGCATCTTAAATTACTGAACTTACAATATCTGATTATACTCCCGTTATGCACGGAGGCATCGGTAGGTTCAAAATATATGCGGTATCCGGGTCCTGGAGTATACTCACCTGAAGGAATCATCTCACCAACACTGTCATCATCAGCACTGGTGAATATAACATAATTGAATTTTGTCCCCTGGGCTTTTAGTTCTGCACCATCTGAAACTCTAATTTGTTTATTGGAATTCAGTTTTACTACTGTGCCGCCTTCTATGGCGAGGGTATGAGCTGAGGGGATGGTGTAGTTGTCCTGGATGTAGTAGGTCTCGCCTGCGTGCCAGCATTCTGAACCCTGTGCTGTGCCGGAACGGAGCTCCCAGTCAAGCACTACCGGGAACTGACGTCTCTCCGCGCTAAGCCAGCTCACCTTTACCCCCTCTGCCAGCTCGTAACTCCCGTCTGCCTTGCGACTCAAAACTTTATATATCCCGCTACGATGGGTTGTCATCTCTTTGCTGAATTTTGTCTCGTCGTAGAGTGCGTCAGCTGCTTCGCCTGATGCGGCGAACTCGGTCAGCACTTTCCCTGTTTTTGCGTCTTTAAATCTGATTGCCACGTAACCGCCTTCTACCTTTGCCTCCGCGGATAATTCGCTGAACCCCGCATTTAAGCTCCTGCTCTCAATCAGCGCGGAATCTGATGCAGACTTAAGGCGCGAGATAATCACCAGATATGTGCTCTCTGGATTAAGCCCGAAGTATGCAGGTCCAGGGAGACCAGCCAGACTGTTGATAATAAGGTTCTGCTTGAACCTGCCGCGCTCGTACACATACTCCACGTCCGCAATCTCACCGAATATTCCACGGTAAAGCAGGCGATTGCTCTCTGTTTGTTCTGCCGGAACCGACTCCGGCTCTTTGACCACCACGACCTTTCCTGATTCAGAATCGTAATAGCCCAGACCTGCAATTCCCATCTCTAGAGTATAGGCTTTATTACGATGTTTGAACCCACACTCAAGCGGATATGACCTAGCTATGTCTGTGCTGATGCTCACCTGAATAACACCTCTAAGGGCGGTGAAGGCGATGCCGGATTTGCCAGGGTCTGCGGGGGTGAATTCCGGGACGGCGGGTTCCCACAGGGGTGATGCCTTGGGATTGGCGGTGTAGTCCTGAGCATCGTAGCAGAGTCCGTCTGCTTTGATGATGATTTTTCTGTCATAGGAGACCTTCTCACCAGTTGGATTGCCAGCAGAATCAAGCACATCCTGCTCATAATGATTGATGATGACACGTGTGGTTTGATTGCGTCGGGATAGGTCTTCTTCAGAGGATACAAGATAGGGTTCAGAAAGGCTAACGCTCAGTGCGGATTGCCCCCCCCCTAACAAACATAGCGGTTAATAAAATACACAACACGACTACGCCTTTTCCTATTCCTTTTGCCTCTTTCATTGTTCCTACCTCCCTTTTCTGAATTGACTCCCAACCTTTCTGGCGAAGTCCCCTACGTCCCTCCACAACACCTCAACGCAGAGATACTCCAGAAGTGGTGAGATTAAAAGTTGCAGTTGAGGAGACCTCTGGAAGGTCTATTTCTCTCCCCCCTTCTTTTCCCAGAATCTCTTCTCTACAGGTACATAAAAAATTAACTCTAAATTTATCCCCAACTCTGTTCCTCTGTCAACATCTTTTTCGCATTTTCTTGAAATTTTTCCATCCCTTCTTCAGTCTCCTGCTTTTTGGCAAATGTCTTGTGATTTTGCACGTGAAAGCCGACTGATTAATGGACAGCGGGAGAAAAAGGTGAACGTTGCTGGCAAGAGAAAAGGTGTTTGAGATTTGCCTTTTTCAGAGATGGCTCGGAGGCAAGTGCCTCTGCCAGACGCTGGATACCAATAATTTCTGTCTCGTAATGCCCAGCAGTAATTACGTTTATTTTATTTGTTCTGGCGGCGAGAGCTGTGTGATGATTTATTTCGCCAACAATTACCACGTCACTCCTGATTGAGTGCATCCCGGAGAGTATACTATCAGCCGCCCCAGTACAGATGGCAACAGACTTAATTTTCGTAACAGGTTCGCCGACTATCTGAACAGTCAGGGCATTGAGGACTTTTTTGGTTTTCTCTGCTAAGGTCTTGAGAGATAATGTCCGCGGTAATTGACCCAGGCAACCTGTTCCCGCAGATGGAATAATGTCTTCCACTGGATAGATGTCATAAGCAGGCTCTTCATAAGGATGAACCTTGAGCACTTCATTCAAGACGTTTTTCATCAAAGCACGGGGAACGATAGCCTCAAGGCGGAATTCTTTGACCTCTTCAAGTCTCCCCTGCTCCCCGATGAACGGCGACGCACCTTCAAGAGGAATAAATGTCCCTACTCCTGGTGTACGAAATGTGCAATGGGAGTAATTGCCTATGATTGCGCCACCACCACGCCCAATAGCATCAATGACCTTACGTTCATATCCTTCAGGAACAAAGACGACAAACTTCACATTGCCCGGTGATGGCGATTCCGGGAGAAGAAACGAGACCTCCTGTAGCCCGAGTAATTCTGCCAGGGCAAAGTTAGGCCCATACGTGGATTTATCGAGATTTGTATGAACAGCTATAAGGGCTATGTTGCTTTTCATTAGCTCAAGAATCAACACACCCGGATACGTCTGATAATCTATACGAGAGAGCGGTTTAAAGATTAAGGGATGATGAACAATAAGGAGGTCTGCTCGCTTTTGTTTAGCCTCTTTGAGTACCTGAGGAGTTACCTCAAGGGCATACAGTATACGGCTAATTTTTTGCGATGGGCTTCCTAATAGCAGACCCACATTGTCCCAGCTCTCAGCACTACTCCAGGGAGCCAGGTGGTCAATTAAATCAAGCAGTGTTGCGAGTCTCACTGCCATTTTAGTCAATCTCCTTTTTGTTCTGGTTCTTTTTTGTGAGGGGCGAATCTAAATCCACAGGGAGTATCGGGCATAATCAAGTTGCGTTCACGAATGTCACGTTCATCAATCGGGAAATCCGCACATACGCGTGGACGCCTTGAATGAATACTACACCTCCAGCCGTTCTTATCGTCCGGTACCAGGAACGGACACCTGAATACGAACCGACAACAGGCACTACATCGCTGACATTCACCCAGACGACGCGCCCTCTGCTGATTAACATAACCACGCCGAAAATAAGAGAGATAGATACGGCGGAGTTTACCGACTGCCAGTATCAGCTGAGTTTTCCAGGTCTTATTGTTTCTACTCATAATCCACTGCCTGGTGTAGTGAGTCTTCTCTTGCTCTACTCAATTCCTGATTCCTGTTGTTCAATTAGTTGATTAACCCGATTGCGTAATGAATGCAGGTTTCGGCTGGTCTCAGGTAATTTCTGGAGTGCGGCAATCACGCGGGCAAATTGTTTAGCGGGCATTGCCGGGATACCAAGCATCTGTTGATTGTCCGGGATGTTGCGATGCACTCCAGTTTTAGCGCCGAGCTGGACATTGTTGCCTATTCTGATATTGTCGGCAATACCCACTTGCCCGGCAAGCACACAATTATTTCCTATAACGCTTGAGCCTGCGATACCTACCTGAGCAATAATAAGACAATTACTGCCAATACTCACATTGTGAGCAATATGTACGAGGTTATCTATCTTTGTAGCTCTGCCGATGCGAGTCTCAGTGAATGTGGCTCTATCAATACAGGTATTGGCGCCGATTTCTACATTGTCTTCAATAACCACCCTGCCAATTTGCGGGATTTTAGTCCGAACACCATCAAGAACTTCATATTTATAGCCATCACTTCCAATTACTGCTCCAGAATGAATAATCACATTGTCTCCTATTATTGTATTGTCCATAATAACAACCCGGGGAAAAATCCGACAATTTTTGCCTATCCGCACACCGTTGCCAATATAACATTGAGCTTCAATCAGAGCGGAATCACCAATTACCGCATCGTCACCAATAACGGTATAAGGACCTATAGAGACATCTTTCCCAAGTGAGACATTCTTGCCAACTATGGCAGTTTCATTCACACCAGCCTCAGGAAGTTTCTCCGGGTAGAAATAATTAATCAACCACAGCACGCCTTTCCAGACCTGCTCCAGGCAGAGTGTCGGACGGTTTTCAATTATAATGCCAGACGGCGCAAGAAAGCCCGATGCATTTGATTCTGTGGCTTGCCGGACAAATTTGCCTGATGTGACAAACGAAATATCGCCCTGACCTGCCTCAGATAACGGGACGATATTTTTTATCTCCACATCTTTGCCAGAAGGTAGATTGTGAATTTCACCACCAAGTTCCTTCGCAAGTGTACGTAAGGAAATCGTAATGTCCTTTTTTTCTCTCATAAAGACCCCCTTAATATGAATCAAATTTTAAATTTTGTCTGCAAAAATTAAAAATAAGAGCTCCTATTATTTAAATCTTATTGAAATTAATACTAATGGGAGCTCTTGTCCAATGAATAATTTCAAACCTTTGCCGATGATTCACAAACTTGTAGAACAGATTTTTTATAATCACATACTAAACGCATTTTTTAAAGAAGCTCTACGGAGACTTCAATAAAATTATTACCTGCGAACAATAACTAATTCCCTAAGTGTGGAGGCAACTTGACCTCATTTTTTGCAAAACGACTGTGATTTAAGGGATTCGAAAAAATTTGAAAAATTCTTCCCATTTTTCTCTTGACAGAGATGGAATACATTATACAATGTCCAGTAGATTTTCTATCTGAACGCCAGGTAGAAGAAATTGGATTTGAGAAATAAAGAATTAATTCCTTCGGCTGAATGGTATAGTCTTTGCCATCCATAAGCCGGTATTTTGGGCAAATGTCAATCTGACGACTATTCCAGATACCAGATTGATGGAGTCACCGAACGTAAGCCCGATGGCTAAACTTATTACCACCAAAGGTGTCTGTATTAGATGTAACTTGTGTCAACC
>JAGHBZ010000028.1 GCA_021160705.1 Candidatus Sumerlaeota bacterium | reverse complement strand
TCTGAAGCCAGTAGGGATTGGGGTATCTCCATTCGCCTTGTTCAATTTTTATTCTTTCCAGTATGATACTAAACAGCAAGTTTCTGAAGAGGGAGCTCCCCCAGCGGAAGAGAAAAAGAAGAAACCCGGCTTTCTTCAATTGCCAAAGTTCAAGTTGAAATTGAAAAAAGGCAAAGAGAAAAAGGAGCCCGAGACAATTGAGAAAGAGCCCGAAGAAGAACCCACCTTTGAAGAAGCTCCTTATACAGAAGTCAAAGCGTATGTAAATATCGGTTTGAGTTCATTTGACTTATGCATCGGACGCCACGAAAGGGTTTCGCATTTCGGATTTGCTCGGAGCGTTCCTCGTGCTGGTATGGAAATAACTGAATCCATACAGAACCGCCTTCGCCTGAAGGATTATCAAGAAGCAGAGAAAATAAAGCGAGAAAAGACAGTTATCATTGCAGGCGAGTCTACGGAGGCTCTGGCTGAACGTGGAATAAATGTAGATGCTTCCGAGGCAGCAACCGCTGCCGTTGACCGTATTATTGCAGATATTAGGCGTTCATTAGATTTTTATGTATCCCAACCGGATGGAATGATGGTCGACAGCATCTCCCTCTCAGGTGGTGAATCACGCCTTCCAGAGTTGACCACTTATCTGGAGGACAAACTTGGTATTCCGGTAGATTTGGTAACTGGGATTGATTCTCCCAAATTGAGAGTTGACCCCGGGGCACAGGGAGCTGACATAATATCATTTCCAATTGCAATTGGATTGGCACTCCAGGGGGTTCAAGCCAGTAGAGTCTCCATTGATTTTCTACCTCCAGAGCTCAAAGTGGTTAGAGAATTTAAATCCAAGAGACATCTTGTAGGAGCTATGGCAGGGCTATTAGTATTGATGATTGGGCTTAGCTCAATGGGGGGGAATAAATATATCCAAGAGTTCAGGGAGCGGGGTAACCTATATAAGGACATTCTTTTCCAGAACGAAGCCCGGAAGAAGAAAGCGGATGAAATAGTGAAAAAAAGAGAACAATTAAAGGAATATTTTGACAAACTCGCAAAGATTGTGACAAAAAGAGATTATTGGCTTGAATTTATGACTGAAATCCAGAAACAAAAGCCTGAAGATATATGGATTGAATTGCTTGTCTTAGACCCGAATGGTAATGTAAGAATAGTAGGTCGCTCTGAATCAGAACGCTCAGTCGCCGATTTCATAAAAAATCTGAAAGAGGCTCTGAAGGACAAATTCGAAGAAGAGCCTAAATTGTTTTCTTACTCGACGGTCTATGATGATAACTTAAAACGAAAAGTCGCAAGGTTTGATGTCCGGGCAAAATGTAAGGATAAAAAGTCAGTATGGCAAAAAGAGAGACCCAAGATTACAACTACTACGCCACGCACACTCAGGAGGGCTATTGAAGCGATAAGAGGACGCCCAATTATGTAAGGGTTAAAGAATTATATGTACCATAGCAGTGACGTCCGTTAAACTAAGAATGCAAGAAAAATTACATACAATTATCCTGTGGTTAAAATCACATCTTGATTTTGTCGTGTTAGGAATTTTCGTTATTTTCTTTCTATATATTGGGGGACGCATCTACGTAGAGTTTAACTCTTCAACTCGTCAGCCCGACCCATTATTGCCCTGGAATCCTCCTTCATTGCTACCTAATGAAAATTTTAATAAACTTAAAAAAATGCTTGAGGCAAATTCTACATTAGAGGAAGATGAACGGTTCATTTCGTTGGGTAAGTTCAATATTTTTGACTACAAGATAGTCCGAGACCTTGATACTATTAGGAAAGAACTTAAGAATAAGTTCGAGCGAGCAAAGAAATATTATAACGAAGGTAACCTCAAAGAGGCAAAGAAGATTCTGGTTGAGATACTAAGCGCCTGGCCAATACATAAACCCTCTCAGGAGCTCCTGGCGAAAATTAACGCTCAGTTGCATCCAGTACCAACACCAACACCAACTCCTGTGCCTTTGCCCAGAGGGGAAGCAATACCACCAGAATTCAGATGACAATTTAATGTAAGGTGTTCTTTTATTTTATCTTGACAAAAATGATAATAAGACGCAAAGTTCTTCGTATTTTCTGATTTATATTTTATACAAGGAGTAAAGAGGAAAATGATACATAGCCATAAACCGTCCAGAAAATTTCGTTACACTTACGTATGTATTTTAATTTCATTTTTTGCACTCTGGTGTGTACTTGCCTGGGGAAAACCCCAAGAGAAATTCTCTCCAAAAGCGCAGGAGAAAAAGATATCTGCCCTCATTAAAGATGCACAGCGCTACTACGAGAACGCTGATTTCCAGATGGCGGCTGTCTATTATAAGGAGGCACTTGACCTCGCACCAGACCGCAAAGATTTGAAACTGAAACTCGACGAGACCGAGAAAAAAATTAAGGAGCAGAAACAACTCCGTGCACAGATTCCCAAAGACCCTGAGAAGAAGAAAGCCTTCTTGAAACAAAAATATTCAAATGCGAAAAAATTATATTCGCAAAAGAAGTATTCCCTCGCGTACAGGGAATTCTACCAGCTCTGGCTCATTGCAGGTAAATATAAAAGAACGTCCTCATATATCAGGAAGATTCAGAAACAAATGAAGAAGGAGATGGAAAAAGCCAGGCTTGCTAAAGAAGAAAAACTAAAGAAGGCACAGGAGGAGCGAGCAAGACGTCTTGCTGAGATTGAGCGGAAGAAGAAGGAGGCAGAGGAGCTTGTTACCAAGGCAAACAGATACCTTGCAAAAGGGAAATATGAGAAGGCGAGAAAATATTTTAATAAGGCGTTAGAGTTGGATAGCGTGAACAAGATGGCGAGGGAAGGACTTATAAAAGTAAAAGAGGCAGAGGCTAAAGCTGCACAGGCAGAGGCATTGAGGAAATCTAAAGAGGAAGAGGCAAGACGTCAAGCTGAGATTGAGCGAAGAAAGAAAGAAGCAGAGGAGCTTGTTGCTAAAGGAAATAAGTATCTTGCCAGAGGCGATTTCGACAGGGCAATCTCGTGCTTTACCCGGGCACTTGAGTTAGATAAAGAAAATAAACCTGCACAGCAGGGTATTGTCCGTGCAAAACAGGAAAAAGAGCGTCGTCTCCTTGCTGAAAAGGAACGGGAGAAAAAGAAGGAATTAATAGAATCTCGTCTGGAAAGAGGTATTGCCTTATATAAAGAAAAACAGTTTGAAACAGCACTTAAAGAATTTAAATCAGTCCTTGCACTTGATAGCAATAATAAAACTGCTCAAAAGTATGCAAAGAAATGTGAATCCAGAATAAAGGAATTTGAGAAAGAAAAAGCCGAGGCTGAAGCCCGTAAGAAACAGATTTCAGAAAACCTGGCTAAGGCTCAGGAGATGATAAACAAGGGTGATTACGAGGGTGCGATTGCGTGTTACAAAGCAGTCCTTAAATTAGATAAGGATAACAAAAACGCAAAATTCGGCATCAGGCGGGCTGAAGATTTACTTGCAATGAAAAAACAAAAGGAAGAAGCCGAGGCTTTGAGGAAGAGAAAGATTGCAAAACTAATTAAGCGAGCTAATTTGGCGCTTGCTGATAGCGATTACAAAGAGGCAAAGGAGTTGTTTAATGAAATCCTTAAAATAGACCCTGCAAACGAGAAGGCAAAACAAGGACTTGCAAAAGCCCAATCACTTGAACAAGAGGCTAAAAAGCGAGAGATTGAACTCGCACAGGCAAAGAAAAAAGAACAGAAAAAGAAAGTCAAAAAAGAACCTAAAAAAGAAAAAATAAAGCCCCAAAAGAAGGAAGAAGAAAAACCCGTACCTACTGAAGCGGAGAAGCAAAGAAAGGAGCTGGAAGAGATTAAACGAATCAGACGAGAACAGCGTGAAAAAGCAGAGAAATTAACAAACAAAGGCAAGGAGTTATTCCAGCGTGGGAAGTATGAAGATGCTTTACGTTGTTTTGAAGAAGCCCTGAGTTTGCAACCATTATTCATAGAGGCTCAGGAGTATAAGAAGAAAACAGAAGAGAAGATTGCGGAATTAAAGCGAGAGGAGGAGCTCCGCCGCAAAGAAGAAAAACGCCGTAAAGAGTTACAAAAACAAGCCGAGCGTCTCTATGATGAGGCAGAACAATTGTATAAACAGCGCAAGTTTGAACAGGCTGAAAAGAAACTGAACGAGGCGTTGAGCCTAATACCAGATTTTGAGAAGGCGACACGACTACTCGGCAAAGTTAAGGAGGCAAAAAAGGATTACATAAAGAAGCAGGCCAGGGAACTTGTAGAAGAAGGGATTTCTCTTTATAAAAAAGGCGACTATAAAGGGGCTATAGAAAAGTTTAACGCTGGACTCCGCATTGACCCAACAAATGAAGTGGCGACACGATATATTACACTCAGTATGCAAAAAATAGAGGAGCAGAAGAAAGAAGAACAACAGCGTCAATTAGAAGCCAAAAAATCTGAGGCAAAGCGTCTTTTCAAAGAAGGTCTTACAGCATATCAGCAGAAAAACCCGGAGGAGGCTGTCAATAAATGGAAACAAGCTTTGAAGGTCTATCCAGAACTTAAAGAAGCTCAAGCCTATCTTGAGAAGACCAAAGAAGAATATCAGCAATATTTGAGTTCAAAAGCTAAAAAGGAGGAATTCCTGGCTAAAGAAGAGAGCGCTAAAAAGAAAATGAATACACTCGTTAACATTGAGACTAAACGTCCTATACCTTTGCGGGATTTTCTCAGAAATCTTTATATCATAACTGATATTGACTTCTATGTAGCGGAAGGCATTGAAGCCACTGTGGAGGCAAAGTTTGAAGATAAACCATTATATGAAGTGCTGGATACGGTGCTCTTACCTATTGGATTAAAATGGGAACGAAAACCCGGCACTGACATCGTTATTGTATCTCCTGACTTGAAGATGCGTGCCTTTGAGCTTACGCCAGCACAACTCACGAAGATTAAAGCCTTGATGGATAGTAAATTTATTCAACGAATGCTCTGGGGTGGGAAGACTGAACCCAGCCTTAAAGGCGTTGAGCTGACCCTTGACGAGCGAGAATCTATCCTCTTTATGACCGACTCTAAGAAGAACATTCAGAAAATGGAGTCCTTTTTACGAGACCTGGCGAAAGAAGCTCCTCCCACACTGGAGTGGAGAAGCTATAAGATAGACCCCAGATACGCTGATAAGATAAAAGCAATTCTGGAGGCAATGCTTGAAGTGGAAAAACCAACGCCTTACAGTCGGGAACGTCGTATTTTAATCTCCGGTGATGAGCTGGTCATCAAGGATACGCCAGAAAATATTAAAAAAGCTGAACAGATTCTAATGAATAAGAATTTTATTAAGAAGATAAAAGAACAAAAATTGGTTGCTGAGGTCTTTGACATAACACCTCAGGGTGCAACTCAGGAGAACATTACACAAGTTGAGGACTTTGGGAAATATGTAAAGGCAGTTGTAGAGAATATGCTTTATGCCAAGACAGGGCGTTCTGCCGCTGAGGCTGAGGGACGCCGACTCTGGCTTCGCTCCTACGTTGAGCCGCCCAATAAACCAAAACTTACCTTGACCGTGGTGGATTATCCCGATAATATAGAAGCAGTGGCTGACCTGATTGCTCGCCTTCCTGAGGTGAAAAAAGGGTTACGCTCTGAGATTATCTTTCTGAAATATGCAAAAGCTGCTGATATATCTTCCTATTTAGAAAGTGTGTTGGGTATTGCTGCTGCTCCGACAGAAGTCACTGCAGCTGCTGGATTGCAGATTAGAAAGACTATGCGTGTAGAAGATGAAATACAATTCCGTGATATCTTCGTCAGATTAACACGGGTTAACGAGAATGATGTGGCGGATGATAATGATGACTCAGCTGAATTTGTTGTTCGGACCCCAACTAGCAGTGAAGACATAACGATAGACGAGTTTCATTCTGAGTTTGTTGATGATTATGAAATCGTGGCGGAAGATATTAGACCCTCAGGTTCACCAGGACAGGGGAGAGTAAAAGTTCTAATTCGGTATGTGCCACAGGGAGGTGCTGTGACCACTGGAATGGGTGCAGCAGTTACACCCACTCCGACTCCAGTTGGTGCAGTTGCCGAAGCCGAAGCCGCTCCCCCTATCTCTATTGAGCCATTTGAAGACCTTAACGCACTTCTTATTCGGTATACCGACCCGGCTAAGTACTCCGAAGTTAAACACTGGATTGAAAAATTAGATTTCCCCACTCCTCAGGTCTCTATTGAGGCGAAATTCGTGGAAGTACTGGAGAATCGCGCCAAAGAGTATAGTTCTGAGTTTACCATTATGAATCTTGGTGAAGGCGTTGACCTGGATAGCAGTATATTTAATATGAGATTCGGGCAATATATGGATGAATTCCGTGATGAATTAGAACCCCCAATAGAGTATACCACAATGGCTAATTTACTTAAAGGGACTACCATTTTTAACTGGATTATTGCTGGTGGGGAGTCACCGATTAATTATCAGCTCCGACTCCTTGAAGCCGAAGGAATAATTAACGTAGTTAATGGTCCCACGATAACCACCTTAAGCGGGGAGAGTGCGGATTTTATAATTGAACGTGACCCGGGTTATTACCAGTATGACCCTGAAAATGATGAGTATGTGTTGCGACCCATCACTCACGTAGATATGAGTGTTACCCCCTATGTTACTCAACTCGGTGTTATTACCCTGGACATTGATGCTGAAATTAGAGACTTTGAATCAAACTTAGGAACAGCTGTTTATCTGCAGCGTCCTACGGCAGAGACAGGTGTCGGTCCATTAGCTGTCTATCATTCCAACACAGACCGTTCGGTTATTCGTAAAGACCTGACGACCATTGCACGTGTGCAGGATGGCGGTACAATAGTCCTTGGTGGCTGGAGTGGTGAACATACTGCCGAGCGTCATTCCGGTGTCCCGGTTTTTCGGAATCTCCCTTACATTGGACAACTCCTCTTTGGACGCAATCTCAAAACCGTCGAAAAGACCACCTTGCTGATTTTCTTGACAGCTAACGTGGTAAAGTAATATAATTTTAATTAAATTGTATTAACATCTCTTTAGGGGTCTTTCCTTTAGAAAAACGTGTGAAAATGTTTTCTCTGGTGTGGTAAAGAACTAAAAGGTCTTTTCCACTATGTGGTATACAACCTTCCATATTTTGACACGATAAAAACGCACAGAGAGGCGTATAAAGTTTCTTAAGGATTTCTTGAAAGCCCACGTTGATGAACTAAGAGGAAAACTTGACCAATGAGTCTCAACCGACTGTATATAATTGACGGGCACTCCCAATTATTTAGGGCATATTATGCAATTCGTCGTTTGTCGAATTCAAAAGGATTGCCAACAAATGCCATTTATGGGTTTGTCCAGATGTTAAACAAACTTCTCCGAGAAGAAGAGCCGGAGTATATTGTAGTAGCATTTGACGCACCCGGGGAGACGTTTCGGACCAACATATACACTGAATATAAGGCGAATCGAGCCCCATCACCCCCGGATATGGAAGTCCAGATTCCCTGGGTAAAGAAAATTCTTTCTGCTATGGGTATCCCTATGGTTGAAATCCAGGGTGTTGAGGCTGACGATGTTATTGGGACTCTGGCTAAACTCGCTGATAAGCATAACATTGAGACTATTATTGTGAGTTCCGATAAAGACCTCTTTCAGCTAATTGGTCCCAGGATTAAAGTGCTTCGTCAGCATCATGAAGACTTTAGAATCTATGACGCCGATGCCGTAAAATCTGAAATAGGTGTCCCCCCTGAGAAGATAACCGACCTTTTCGGGTTGATGGGCGACTCCACAGATAACATACCCGGAGTGCCGAAGATTGGACCTAAATCAGCAGCAAAATTGCTCGCACAATTTGACTCCCTTGAGGAGCTCTATCAGAACCTTGATAAGGTGGAGAATCCTAAGTGGCGGGAGCTCTTGCGTACTCATAAAGATATGGCTTTCCTCAGTAAAAAGCTGGCAACCATTAAGACCGATGTTCCGCTTTCAGAGGCACTGTTTCATAATGGTTTTGACCTTGAGCAATTCCGCTGGAGAGGTAAGCCACGACCTGAATTATACGACATCTATCGGGAACTGGAATTTCAGACATTGCTAAAGGAGCAGGCAAAAACCGTCGATGAACGTAAGGTGGACTATTCTGTGGTCACCACTCGTGATTCGTTATCGGCACTGGTATCGCAGTTAGAAAAGAGCGAGATTTTTTCCATTGATACCGAGACTACTTCTAATGACCCGATGGAGGCAGAAGTGGTGGGGATTTCTATTAGTTATAAGCCTAACAGCGCTTATTATATCCCGGTGGGGCATACGCGCGACCTCTTCTCAGCAGGGAGTATTCAACTGGATAAGCGCGAGGTCATCTCAGCCCTGAGACCCCTCCTTGAGTCAGATAAACCAAAAAAAACTTTTCATA
>JAGHBZ010000240.1 GCA_021160705.1 Candidatus Sumerlaeota bacterium | reverse complement strand
GTTATACTGTGGCTGGAATAAGGCAACCTTCTGCCATCCGTTTTTGTCGCAAATCCAAAGTGCTTTCATTATTTGCCACGCTGTAAAATTTGAAACCCCTATATAGCGGACAAGTCCCTTTTCTACCAGTAAGTTCATCGTATGAAGTGTCTCTTCAAGAGGAGTCACACTATCCCAGCAGTGAAGATAGTAGATATCCACGTAGTCGGTCTGAAGTCGGCGTAAACTCTGTTGGATGGATTTTAGGATATGGTCGCGGGAAAGACCTCTTGCATTAGGATTTTCATCTACGGAGAAGTGCACTTTGGTGGCTAAGATAACTTTGTTACGTTTTCCCTTAAGGAGTCTTCCCAGGATTTCCTCACTTTTGCCGGGCGGGTCACCATATATATCTGCAGTATCTATAAAGTTACCCCCTCTGTCCAGGTAACGAGCAAGAATCTCGTTAGCGGTCTTCTCGTCTGTCTCCTTCCCAAAAGTCATCGTGCCGAGACAGAGTTCCGTGACCTTCACTCCGACCTTGCCCAGTTGTTTTAGTTTCATTTCTATCTACCTCCTTTGAAAGAATTTTTTTACTCAATAGCCTTGCCAGTGAAAATAGTTTTAATTCCCTTTCTTTTAGGGTCACGCACAAGTGCAATTGCCTCCTCCGCTTGCTCTATGCGAAATCTCGCAGTGATAATCTTCCGAAAATCAAATCGGCTATTATATTGCTCAAGACACCTGAGCGACTTAATAAAGTCCTGAGGCGGTTGCGAAAGCACACCGAAAAGAGATATGTCTTTTTGCACTATTTGGCGAGCCACATTTATTGGCACAGTACGTCCATCATCAATAAGACAGCCCAGCTCAACGAATGTGCCGAGTTTTCTTACCATCTCCAGTCCCTCAAGAAATGCCTCTGGCACCCCGGCGGTCTCAAACACAGCATCAGCTCCATTGCCACCTTCGGTCATCTCCTTAACCATTGCGATTCTCTGCTCTGGCGTAGTCTCAAAGATGTCTATGGTCACATCAGCAGCACCGATTTCTTTTGCCAGCTCAAGTGCCTGATGAGGTCCACCTGTCATAATAACTTTGCCAACGCCGGCAATCTTCAATGCCACCGCAGTTAGAATCCCTATAGCTCCAGAACCCTGCACCACCACCGTTCCCCCAAATCCAATGGTCTGTAGATTCTTCCATCCCGGAAGAGTAAATGCCTTCTCCACGGCTCGTATCCCCATAGAAAAAGGTTCAGTGAGCACAGCGAGTTCCCATTCCATATCCTCCGGAATTTTGAACACCCAGGCGCCGGCTGGAAGATAAAGAAACTCGCCCCAACCTGCCACAAAATATGGTGGTTTGTCTGAATGTGCAAAGAGTCCGGGTAGAGGATTGCTACAGATAAGTGTATGATTGGCACCAAATCGTCTATCCCACCAGCAATTATTACACGGGAGGAACATATAGACGACGACCCTGTCGCCTTCCTTCAGTCTCTCATCGCAGTAGAACGAGTCATCTGCCTTTTTTCCCATCTTCACAATCCTGCCTGTTACCTCGTGTCCCAGTGTCAATGGCAGGTCATTTACAAAAGGTTCTTTATCCGCGTTCTCAATGATATGAATATCAGTCCCGCAGATGCCAGCACATCCAATCTCCAGTAGCATTGCATCTTCTGCCACATCCGGCACAGCTTCTTCTGCCACTACGATTTTCTCCTTTCCAATTAGACGAATAAGTTTTCCCTTCTCAGACATATTCACTTCCTCCTTTTTCCCGAAGATTTTGTTTTTCCCAGATGTAATAAGATACGCCAATAAGTGGTGCCACCTGCATTAATTTGCTTCTGGCAAGACGTGTTAATGCATTAAGCTCCCTCAATCTCTTTGAGAGAGATTTTTTAAAGAGTTCATAGCTTTTCGAAATCTGACCCCCAAATACTACAACCTCCGGAGAGAAAGAGTGAATTATTGGAGCAAGAATCTCCGCTATGTTATTGCCCAACTCCTTGAAAACTTTTTTTGCTATAGACTCCTCTGAAAAAGCACGCTGGGCTATCTCCTCAACATCAATCGCTGTGCTAGAACCACCTAGATTCTGATACCGCTGAATAATCCAGCCCCTGGATGCCCAGTCTTCAGCCAAAGTACCTCGAAATCTCCTATTCCAGATTCCCCCTCCTCTGGGTAGACCTTTTGCACGGCGGACGATTTTACCATCAATAATGAAAGCGCTACCCAATCCACTCCCCAGAGTAATAGCCATAGCTTTTCCTGTGCCTTGAGCAGCACCTCTGAGCCACTCTCCCCTGAGGAATGCCATAGCATCACCGTCGAACTCCACCCGCACACCACGTTTAAGTCCAAAGAGTTCACGCAACCTTTTCTTTAGGTTTATACCATAAAGGCTCTTGAATTTATGTCGCATATAACTTATGCCTCGCTTGAAATCAAAAGGACCCGGCATACAGAGACCAATCCCTGAGAGCGATAACTTTCTTCTCTCTATTTCAGAGACTCCGAGAGCGAAAATCTCAGAGATGGTCTGAAAAAACTCCTCAGCGCTCGCATCATTCCGAATAGGCGTTTCGTTCACGCGGATTATTTTTGTATCCGGTGCCTCTGGATTAATCACAGACCACTTAATCCCTGTTCCACCTATATCCAGGGCAATTACGGCTGGCTCTCTCCTCAGAGTGTTTATTTTATCATTACTTTTGTCAGCCAGCATTTTCCCTTTCCTTTATTGATGATTTCGTACTTACCCACATATGCCGGGATACACAGGGTCTCCGTGTAATTCATCTCGTAACTCCTATCTGTAGAAGCAGTGAGCTGGACTCTCTTGCCGGCAACAAGTGTCAGGATGTTTAGTTTCTCGCCACCAGTATCTTGAACAATACGTCGGTTAAATTCCAGACGATAAACCTTATAGAACATATCAAAGCGCTCACCAAGGAGATACACTGCCCAGTCCTTGCCTTTCTCCACGAGTCGGGGTCGCTGTTTTAGTCGTCCATCAATCCAGCTGCGGCGCCTGTATGTGCGGAGCACATTGAAGGAATGTTCCAGATGAATAGCACGCAGATTCCCATTCAGGTCTGGGCGCAAGTAGTCATAAATGTGGAATGTATATTCAGCACCAGTGCGGCTGGGGTCTGAGTCAATCTCCAGTACAAGTTGGTTAGCACCAGAAGCATGAAGTGTTCCTGCCGGAATTAGAAAAAGGTCACCTACTTTGCTCTGCCATTTATTAGCAAATCGGTTATGGTCAAAAGAAATATGTTC
>JAGHBZ010000442.1 GCA_021160705.1 Candidatus Sumerlaeota bacterium | reverse complement strand
CGCCTGGCAGGTAAACTTCGGGACGCTGGTCAGGATGTCAGAATATTTCTGATGAATGACGCAGTGGATATGGCGCGAGATGCCTGTAAACAGCCAGAGGGATATGACCAGAACCTGTCGCAAATGCTTAAAGAGCTTATTGCTCAAGGGGTTCCTGTCAAAGCCTGTGGTACCTGCAAGGCTCGTTGTGGAATTTATAAGAACCAACCATATTTTGATGGTGTCAAAGAGGCAACTGTGCCGGAGCTGGCAGAATGGGTTATCAATAGTGATAAAGTGATTACATTTTGAATTGGTTATTCTCAATTGACTTTCGGTATCTTCCACGTTTGGCTTTGTAATAAAAGAAGAGGTTTGTGTGAATTCAATAATACCAATGCAAGGAATTAAGAATACCAGGATTTTAAATTCAGGAGGATTAAGATGGAGAAATATGACGTTATAACAATTGGCGGCGGTCCTGCCGGGATAACAATTGCAAGAGTATTGGGTGGCAAAATGAAAGTTGGGATAATTCGTCCCGAGTATAAATCTATGATTTATTGTGCAATGCCCTATGCACTTGAAGGACTTCTTCCTATTGAAAAGACCTTCAAAAAAGACGAACTCGTCACTGACTCCGGTGCTGACCTTATTCGGGGAAGTGTGACCAGAGTCTCATTTGAAGATAAAACCGTGACCCTTGATAACGGAGAAATATACCAATACGACAAATTAATTATAGCCACTGGTGCGGACCCAATCCTGCCTCCGATAAAGGGAGTAGAGCTAAAAGGTGTTTTTACCTTTAAAACACAACACGACTTAGAACTCATTGATACAAGTATCAAACAACGAGGAGTGAAAAAAGCAGTTGTAGTAGGAGCCGGAGCTATCGGCATAGAATTAGCCCAGGCTTTTAATCACGTAAATGTAGAGTGCCATCTTGTTGATATGGCAGGGAGTGTACTTCCGAACCTGATTGATGCTGATTTTAGTGAGGAAATTCAAAATGAACTTGAAGAATTAGGTATCATTTTGCACCTAAATAGCAAAGTGACCTCTGTGAGTGGAACTGAGTATGTGGAAGGTATCAGTCTGGATACTGGTGAAGAAATCTCTCTGAAACCTTCTGGTATTGTGGTATTTGCAGTGGGTATGAAGGCGAATACCAAACTCTTTGAAAACACGCCTTTAAAAATTGGAAAGCACGGCATAATTGTGAATAATAAGCTGGAAACTAATATAAAAGACGTTTATGCAGTGGGTGATTGTACTCAATTTGTAAGTGGGATTACTGGGGAAGTGGTGCTGGGGAAGCTGGCAACCAATGCGGTTCCTATGGCACGCACGCTTGCTAAAAATCTTTTAGGAGATAATAGGATTTATAAAGGATTTTATAATGGAGCTGCCACAAAGGTTGGTAAATATTTTGTTGGTGGCACGGGTTTTACCGAATCTGCTTTGAAAGGGAAATTTGATGTAATCACTGGCAATGCGAGATTAACAACTATATTCCCGGTTATGCCAGGTGCGAAGATGATAAAGATGAAGTTAATCGCTGATAAAAATACATTAAGGATTCTTGGTGGACAAATCGTTGGCGGTAGCCCTGTTACAGATAAGATTGATACTATCACGCTGGCGATTCAACATAATTTAACTGCGAGAGATTTGACGAGTCTTGCTTACTCTGCACAACCATATCAATCTTTCTTTCCGGCTAACAATTTAATTGTCGCCTGTGCAGAAGATATTCTCACAAAACTTAAGAGCGCCTGAGATATATTCAGGGTTAGGAGTTCCCTTTTCTATTTCCATACAAGTGGGGTTCACAGGTGGTTTGGTAATTGCACAAGCCACTTTTTAATTCAGTGTGCGATTAGAGCTGGAAATCTCTCTCATCTACGGTGATACGGTGACCTCTTCTACTGAGACACGGTCAAGGTATATCCAGCTGGAGGTATCATCAGAGCTATCAAAGCTCATTATGTCAAAGGATAGAACCAGAGGAGTTTGTGAAAGTGGAATAAGTGGTTCTTCACCCGGGAGCAGATAATCTAACGGGTCAAAAGTGAACTCATAGTGTTTTGGAGCACCAGCTGAGGGTGAATGTTGATTGTAGCTATAGACTTCTCTTCCCCAATTAGACCAGACCTCTTGTTGATTAGCACGTAGCCTGAACAGGACGGCGTCGTCGGGGTCGCTCACGCTGGTCTCTACCAGCCAGTGGACGCGATAAAGGCTTTCTGTTTCCATAGTAATGTCTGGACTGTACCAGTATGAAAAGCAGAATGTGGAGCCGTTGCTACTGAGTCCCAGAGAACTGTTAGCCACAGAGGTAATTGGTGTGTCAAATGGTGAGATTGTGCCGACAAATTGCCATCCTTCGCTATCCGAGTCAAAATCATAGCTGGCAATTTGTGTGCCGGTAGTTACCTGAACTTCTTCTACCTTGAGTTCTTCAACGTACACCCAGGAATTAAGGTCATTACCGGGGTCAAAGCTCATTGTATCAAAAGAGAAGACAAAGACATCGTCTCCAGGAGACCCCATAACCGGATTAAAGAAAAGTGCATAGTCGCGCCAGATGTACTGAGTTGGTGAAACAGAACCCATACTCTCAACGTATCGTGACCAACCTTGCCAGCTATTCTTCTGATTGACACGCAAACGGAATGGTATAGAGCTGTCAGGGTTGGTGACGCTATTACTCATCGTCCAGGTGGCACGATAATATTTCCCGGTGGGTATGGTCAGGTCTGGACTGTACCAGTAGCTAAAGGCATAAGTTGAGCCTGAAGGACTCATTCCTAAATGCCCATTGGTGCTGAGGGATGTGGGGACATCAAAATCGTCAGTTGCTCCTTTGTACATCCAGTCAATTGCTCCATCAAAGGAATATTGGATAACTGGAGTGGGCGATGGAGCTGGGGTTGGCGTGGGAGTAGGAGTGGGTGTAGAGGTTGGCGTTGGACTCGGTGTCGGAGTTGGCGAGGGTACTGGTGTTGGTGTTGACGTCGGTGATATTGTGGGAGTGGGAGTAGGTGTGAGTTCTGGGCTTATACAGAAATTGTCGTCACTCTCATCACTCACGCTGGGGTAATCATTAGAAGTTATTCTGATTTTATATGAACATCCAGTTGGAATATCTCTTGTTATTACCCAGGGATAAGTAGTATCACACCATCTAACCACAAGGTTGCGGTAGAACACACCATCTTTTAATAAATCAATATCCACACAATATCCCACGTTTTCACCCGTCCAGATAATATCTTGCTGGGTCCATTTATGCCAGTTTTCACCACCGTTAGGCGAAATGAGAGTAATGCTTCGGGGAATATCTGTGATACAGAATGGGGCGTCACTATCATCAAACCCTGAAGGGTGTGCAGATGCACTTACTCGGATTTTATAGTCACAATCAGCGGGTAGCGATTGCGGAACTCTCCATAAATAAGAACCGGTATTAGGATATTGAGCAACTAACGGCAGGTACACCTCCCCACCTTTTAATAAATCTATATTGACCGCATCACCAGCATTCACGGACGTCCAGGTGATAGATTGAAGTGTGCCCTTTTGCCAGTGTTCACCGCCATTTGGTGAGGTAACATCAATCTCACCGAGCCAGGGTTCAGTGAGACAAAAATCAGTGTCACTTTCGTCTGAGATGTTGGGAAACTTAACAGAAGTTATTCTTATCTTATAGTCGCAGGCTGGAGTCAATCCGAGTGGAATTACCCAGGTGTAGGAGCCCGTGTTCAGGGCACTTTGAGCAATAGTGGCACATACCTCGCCCGCTTTTAATAAATGGATAGTGACTGTGGTACCTATGTTGACAGATGTCCAGGTGATAGTGTGTGTGGTCAAAATTTCCCAATGTTCTCCGCCATTGGGGCTTGTCACAGTAATTGGTTTCTCTACGCAAAAATACCCATCGCTTTCGTCCCAGACAGTAGGTCTCTCCACTGAGGTTATCTTAACTTTATAGTCGCAGTCTGCGGGGATAGTGAGTGGGATATTCCAGGAGTAAAGACCTGAGTTTGGATAATTATGTATAATTGGCTGAAAAGTGCTACCGTATTTCATTAAATCTATATCAACGTGAGACTCAGGCTCAAGGTTCTGGGATGTCCAGGTAATAGTGTGCGTGGTGGTCTGATGCCAGAGCTCTGAACCGTTTGGGCTGGTAACTGTGATGGTATAGACTGTCTCACTAAGCAACAAATTGCCAACCCCGGCAGCGGAATCCTCAATTGTCCATCTGCTCGTATCCACCTCATCTCCTGTGTTCTCTTCTTCGTTGTATGTTGTAAAGGTATAATCCTGGGGTATTGAGGATTTATGCGAATAAAACTGTGCATAACTATTACGGGTTGAGGCAGGGAAGACTAT
>JAGHBZ010000446.1 GCA_021160705.1 Candidatus Sumerlaeota bacterium | reverse complement strand
CGGGAGAACCCTCTTTTGCTGAGAACTCGCAAATAATCCTGTTTGCTCCCTGGGGTGATAATCCCGGAGAAATTGGGCTCGTCAATGTACCTGAACACGAAATTTGTGGGCCTTTATCGTTCTGCACTGATGGCAAAAATGTCTTCATTCTTGATACCGTTCATAAACAGGTAATTCGTGCTGATGCAAACGGCAAGTCTGAGGTAATTGCCAGCAATGTCGTGGGATGGGATATTTGTGCGGATGATTCTGGTGGTGTGTTTGTGCGGAACGACGAGAGAATTGTGCAGATTGATAAGAATGGTGGGGTCAAACGAGTGGGTAAAATCAAGTCTGAATCAGGCAAGATACCCAGGATAATTCAGGGCTATGGGAATGAGCTATATGTGGACTCTGGAGGATATTTGTGCGTAAGGGAATTAACACAGAAGGTTTATCGTGTTGCTGGTATTCCCCGGATGCCTGCACTCGCATTTAAAGTTCCTGACGCTTCTCTCCAGTCTCTTCACTATCAGATAAAGAGGATGTCGGGCAATAAAGTTCGCATACTCGGGCTTGAGCCTGAAGGCAAGGTCAGAGTAAGCGTGCCAATAATGCTTGACGATGGTGAGCCTGGTGCTGTGCTGTTTAAGGGTTTTGATGACTCAGGTAACCTCTACGTGGAACTCGAAAACCTTAAGGGCAACTCTGTAGAACTGGAGGTACATCGCTATGCGCCTTCTGGCAAACGGCTTTCAGTCTTTAAAATGCCCAACGATTATTTTACCACCGTCTATAAAAAGACACAGATTATCCCCGAGGGGTTCGTATATCAAATGCTAACTACCCCAAAAGGGGTTTACATTATTCGGTATTGAAAATTGAAGTCTAATGATTGAAGGGAAAGGTGACGACATCTTCTCCTTTTTGAAAAATAATATTTTTTCGCATAGATACAGTATTGATACAAATTTTTTGCAGGAGATTCATAATGTCTAACAAACTATCAGCCGGTTTATTCGTTTTATTAATCTTACTTTGCATTATACTCGCAACGCCGATTTCTGGGGTTAATTATCCATACGACGGTGACGTTGCCCATGACGTAAAACGCGACCGCATCATTGCTATTGCCGAAGATTACGCCACCCTGACCTGGTACAACAGACCAGAGAACATAGACTACAGTTCCTACTGGGGAGCAATCTGCCCTGACCCTACAGTGGGCTGGAAGACAGGAATGAAATATTGCTGGGGTGGCGAGGACTCCACCAGGGAATATCTTACTCGTATGGCAGAAGGCGATGGCGCTGGAAATAAAGACACAAGCGGTGGTTCTTCCTACGACCAGTTCTGCGCTGGGGCGGACTGTTCTGGTATGGCATCCAACGCTTGGACTTCTCCCCGGAGGTCTACGTCCACCTTTGGAGGTATCAGCGACGATATTGATTGGGAAGACCTGAGGATGGGTGATGCCACAAATAAGGCTGGGTCTCATATCCGGGTGTTCGACTACTTTGTGAGCGCAATAGATACGATTATGTTCTACGAATCTACCTCCGGCGGTGGGTTACTCTGGAAGTCTGTTCATCGTTCTCTTTCTCGGGATACTTCATATCAACCCATTCGTTATAAT
The DNA here is from genome assembly GCA_021160705.1 of Candidatus Sumerlaeota bacterium. Lineage (GTDB taxonomy): Bacteria > Sumerlaeota > Sumerlaeia > MWCT01 > JAGHBZ01 > JAGHBZ01. Next base: position 2,352 of record JAGHBZ010000446.1, on the reverse strand, counting down.
AATCCATCGGGCTATAAAGTTTACGATTATCCTGAACCAACAATTACATATATAAAACAAATCGGTGTGGAGCGAGTAGAGGTTCGCTGGGACGGCGAAGCAGACACAGGTTTTCGGCTGTATCAGAGCACTGACGGCAGTAGCTGGTCTCTTATTCGCGATACCACAGAACTTACTCCGAGTATGCGGACCTGCGAAGTCTCTGGACTTCTACCAGACACGACTTATTACTTTAAAATGACCTCGGTTAATACGACCGGCGAAACGATTGACTCAGCGGTGGCGGCGTATCGTTATGATGGCTACACACCCCGGGTGCTTCTGGTTGATGGTGCTGACCGTTACCGTGAACAGCACAGCGCTAATCATACATTCCTCACCCGAGTTGGAAAAGCACTTGGTGCGTGTGGTGTAGGGTTTGATTTTTGTTCTAATGAGGCTGTAGTGGACGAGCAAATCTCGCTCAACGACTATGAGGCGGTGGTGTGGATTCTTGCTGAGGAATCCACGTTCGACGAAACGTTCTCCTGGGCTGAGCAGATGCACGTGACAAATTTCCTCACAAACGGCGGTAGAGTCTTTGTGTCCGGAAGTGAAATCGGCTGGGACCTTGACTACAAAGGTAATAGCACAACGTGGAAAAATGGCAGTCCAAACGATACGCCTTTTTACAATCAGTATCTACGCGCAGATTATGCGGGTGACGATGCTGGCACCTACCATGTAATGGGTGTCTCTGGCTCTATTTTTGATGGAATGGATTTTTACTTCGACGATGGCACACACGGAACTTACGACGTTAAGTATCCTGACCAGCTTACGCCTATAAACGGAGGAGTAGCAGGCTTAAATTATTCTGGTGGTTCAGGGGGTATTGCGTGTGTTTATGGTTCAAACTCTACCTCGGGCACAGTGGTTAATATGGGATTCGGCTTTGAGACCATCTATCCTGAATCACAACGTATAGCGGTGATGCGAGCCATCTTTAAGTATTTTGATATTCCAGTTCAGCCTCCCACAATAAAATCCGTACTCCAGACTGCCTCCGATGCAGTAACTATCACCTGGGAAGGACACGGCAGTCAGGGATTTCGCCTGTTTCAAAAGACTGGCACTGGCTCCTGGATACAAATAAAGGATGAGACCACACTCGGTGCCGACACACGCTCAACAGTGGTAAGCGGACTGAGCCCTGCAACCCGATATGCGTTTAAACTGAGAGCAGTGAATTCAACTGGGGCAAGTGGTGATTCGGATGTTCTCTGTGTGGAACTGGGAAGCTCTGGTAAATCCGTTCTTATAGTTGATGGCTATGACCGCTGGAACGCCCAGACTTATCAAAGTGGTGGAAATAATCATACATTTGTTGAGCATTTTGCTGATGCCCTTTCTGCTAATGGGCAGCGATACGATTCCTGCACAAACGAAGTGGTGGCAGATGGCACGATTTCTCTCTCCTCGTATGACATCGTTATGTGGATGTGCGGTGAGGAATCTACCGAGAGCGAGACATTTAGCGAAACAGAACAGACACTCGTTCAGAATTATCTTAAAAACGGCGGCGAATTATTTGTCTCTGGTGCGGAGATAGGATGGGACCTTGTCCATAAAGGCGGTTCAGCAAATGATTATTCTAATGGTTCAGCTAACGATACTCCGTTTTACCACGACTACCTTAAGGCTGATTATCAAGCTGATGATGCAGGAACTTATAATGTGACAGGGGTTTCTGGTTCTGTGTTTGATGGAATATCGTTCTCTTTTGATAATGGTTCGTATGGAACCTATGATGTGAACTACCCGGATGTCATATCTGCTTATGGCAGTGGGAGCACCGCCTGTCTATATTATGATTCAGGTCCTGATGTTGCGGGTATTGTCTATACGGGAGTCTTTGATGGCGGAACCGCAGAGGGACAGGTAATGAACTGGGGGTTTCCCTTTGAGACTATATATAATAGTAGTGACCGTGCTACCGTAATGCAAAAGATACTAAACTTTTTCAGTCAGGGTGAGACACCTACACCGACACCGACACCGAGTCCTACGCCAACACCAACGCCTTCGCCTACACCGACGCCCACTCCTACTCCGAGTCCGACACCATCGCCAACACCCACTCCTACTCCAACTCCCACACCTACTCCTTCTCCTACACCCACCGGTACACCTACTCCAGTAGCATCTTATGACTTTGAGATGAACACTGATGGCTGGACATTCACCGGACCAAATGCCAACACCCCTGATGCCGCCTACACTGGCGCTACATCTGGATATGACCTGCACAAACTCGGCATCACTACTGATAACACCACCAGCAGATTTGGGTACTGGTCGTGTCCCAGCGGG
>JAGHBZ010000051.1 GCA_021160705.1 Candidatus Sumerlaeota bacterium | reverse complement strand
CGCAATAACCGTAGCTTTATTATTTTTATTAAATTTCTTATTTTCTTTTTTTGCAGATTATATCTTAATTTCACCAATTCAAAGCAACAAAAAAACGTTGCATTTTAGGTTTCTTCCTTATATTCTTTATTTTTTCATTATTTAGAGGCAAAATTGCCTAAAAATCTGGAACTATGACCACAGAAACACGGCAGACCAGAAGACGTATTTTACTTAATATCTTGGCAGGCTCAGAAAGACCCATAGGTGCAACCCGACTGGCACGTGAACTGCGTAATTTTGGGATTGAAATATCCGACCGAGCAGTACGGCTTATGCTTGAAGAGTTTGACCGGGAGGGATTGACTGAGAATCTTGGTAGACGTGGGCGGCAACTTACCTCCAAAGGTGCTGAAGTGGCTTCTGAACAAATATCTGCCACACTCAGAGGTTACGTGAATGTCAAAGCGGATTCTCTTGCTTCTCAGATGACTTTTAATCTCTCCAGACGCCGTGGAAGCATTATAATCAATGTCTCTCTTATACCTCAAAGATATATCCAGCGTGCAGTAGAAAAGATTATTCGGGCTTTTGAGGCAGGGTTGGGATTTGGAGAGCTCATCGGCATCGGAATGCCCGGGGAGATGTTCGCTGGACTCAGAGTGCCTAAAGACCGGATTGCCATTGCTACGGTGTGTGGGGTAAGTGCAAATGGGATTTTCTTTCAGGCAGGGATACCGATTGTATGTATATTTGGTGGTCTGCTGGAGATGTACCGAACACAACCACGTTATTTTCAACACATTATTCATTACAATGGCACTACTATCGACCCGCTTGAAATTTTTATGAAAGGCGAAATGACCTCAGTGGATAAAATTGCACGTGGCGAGACTGGATTATTAGGAGCTGGATTCCGCGAAATACCCGCAGTCAGCCTGCACAGGTTTTTACGTTTTCAGGAGCTTATGGAAAAAGCAAAACTTAAAGGTATTCTGGGGATTGGTAGACCCGGGCAACCCCTTGCTGGAATACCTGTCAGCAGAGGACGGGTCGGCGTGATTGTGACCGCGGGACTGAATCCCATCGCGGCGGCTCAGGAACAACATATCCCCATTCAGTCGTTTGCAATGTCACGCCTTTACCCTTATGAAAACCTCGTTCATTACACTACGCTACGTAGATTTCTGGAACCCGTCTGAGTGGATAAGTCGGGTTATCGGCTACTTAGTATGGCGGTCAATGATTAATTCCCCGCCAACACCGACATTCTCTGGTGCATTTTCCTTGATAAGAACAACGATTGTTTCTTTGGGTAACCCAAAGACTTTCACTGCCGTATCAGTGAGTTCCCTGACAAGTTGTCGTTTCTTATTCAGGTCTTGGATTGGGGGTCCTTCAATGATGATATTCGGCATAATCCTGACCCTCCTTTCTTTTCTGGTTTTGTTCGGTTTAGTCCGTTGGGTCCGTTAGGTCCGTTTAGTCCGTTTTGTTCGTTGGGTCCATTAATCAGGTAGAGGGTTAGAACTTGAGCAGGGTGTAGAGCAGGAACAGTGCCAGAGCAGGTATAGCAGTGACCAATGAGAGCGGTATTAAATAATGCAGATACACTTTGCCCAGATTCGCCCTGAAATAATCTTTTGTCAGAAGAAGACAGAGATGCACCGGGGAAAGCATCATACCTATATATCCAAACACATAAGCAATAAAGATTAACGAGCCGATATGCTCTGTCGGAATATTCAGAGTTGCAATAAGAGTGATGACCACTGGAAAGGACGTCCCAACAAAACCTATAGCAATCCCGGTGACTATACCGGTGATTAATGGTAATACCATAATTAAGCCAATAATTGGAATATGGTAGGTCAGGAGTTCATCCCTCAGAATGGTCACACCGCCACTGTGTTCAAGCAGACTTTTGAATATCATTATGGTAATCACCAGAAGCCCTAATTGCCAGATAGATTTTTTGACAAGAATTTTCCTGACGTTCTCCCAGCTGAGGTTATCGGCAATCACCACCCAGGAGAAACTTAATACCAGCCCAAGCAGAATCGGGGAACGTTCAAGGAGTTTGGATTTATACCCGAACGCCTTGCATACAACGTTTATACCCACGCCCAGAAATAAAAGCGTAAAGACCATCAGAAGAATCGGGACAAGCTCGTTCAGGAATCGTAGGATATTCTCTTTTGAGTACTCGCTGTGCGAGTTGCTGGCGCTGAGTCTTACGTGCCGAAGAGTGACCAGATACCCTGCGCCCAGCCCTACAGCAGTCATTGGTAGGTTTAGCATAATAAATTTCCAGGCTGGTATATGAGTAAGTGAAAGCGCAAGGATTACCCCGGGATAAAGTGGCCACCAGTATTCCCAGATGTGTCTGAACCAGTAGTTGATAATGGTCTTGTGATGCGGGCTTAATGTTGTGTTCTGGCTTACCGCTCCCACCATAGGCGCGGAGAACACTGCACCACCCGGCATTGGTAGTAGTCCTATTAATGCAGGAAACGTGACAAGCGTAATCCGACTCTCTCCCACTACTCGTCTAAATGACCCGACAATCCGTTCCAATCGCCCTGAGGCTGACATACCGTTGGAGAGAATTAATATCCCCGTGACAATGATTACCAGGGATAAAGTATCAAGTGATACCACTCCCTCCGCTGTCGCCCGGAGAAAACGCGCTGGAGACATCTGAAAAAAAATACCCAGAAACACACTGCCAATAAGCAGTGAGAAACTCAGCGAGATTCTGAACTTTAAGCCCCCAAGCACTATGCCCAGAACCAGGAGAATCTTAACTAAAGCGGGTATGTGGTCTAAAAATGTCATAGAAAAATTTTTAACGTGGATGATAACCGCATAGACAAAAGAGAGTTAAGTATAGTCTCTTCTGAAACAAAAAGAAAACAAAAAACTCTAATAACTTTAGGAGCCAGACCTCAGAATCACTAAAGTTCAGGATTCACTTTGTTGTAAGCATATCGTAGGATTAATTTTTCCCTTTTGATTAAAGCGGAAAAACTCAGTTTTAAGAATTATCTTTAAGACCCATCTTAGTCTGCTGGGTTGCTTATTAAAATTCTTTTTTCTTTTCTATAAAGGGACACAGGAAGTCAGGAGATGACGACCTTTTTCACAATCTCAGACTTTTCCTCTACTGAAGATTTATATTGCGCTATTCAGGATATATTTTCATTATTAAGTATTAATTTTTCTCTTCAGAAAAAAAGAGCATTGTAAGATGGAAAAAAGAAAATTTAGCATTAAACTTTTGACACTTCTATGGACGATGACCAAAGGAAGTAAGTGGGTTCTAACATATAGAATCGGCTGATTATTAACCCCATTATGGTTTATTGTGTTTTAGCCAGAGCAAGAAAGTTATCATCGTGGTAGTATAACTCTATGTGGTGTGAACTTTACCGAAAAAGGGAGCTATTACTCAACCTCGTAAAACGGGATATTAAAGCCCGGTACAAAGCCACAGTGTTGGGGTTCTTCTGGTCTGTGGGCAAACCACTGTTCATAATGCTTATTCTCTGGATACTTTTTTCACAAATAGTGCGAATCCCGTTACGAGACAAACACCTCCCCTTTGCTCTGCATTTGCTCTGCGGTGTTCTACCCTGGATGTATCTCTCCACAGCATTGATTGAGGCAATGTACTCGGTGACGATAAATGCAGAGCTGGTAAAAAAAGCTCGCCTACCCCTTGAGGTTTTTCCAGTCAGTGCCATCCTGTCAAATCTGGTACATTTTGTTCTGGCGCTGTTGGTACTGTTTGTGTTTATATTTGCATTTCGCAGCAGACTTACACCCTGGATACTTCTACTTCCAGTGGTCATCATATTACAGACATTTTTCATCCTGGGGATGGGTCTGATTCTTTCGGCGTTGTTCGTGTTTTATCGTGACCTGGCATCCATTCTGGAGGTCGTGCTCACGGGCTGGTTCTATCTAACGCCCATAATTTATCCAATGTATCTTGCGCAGGAGAAACTCGTTGAGATGCACAAGGAGTGGGTGTTTACGTTACTAATGCTCAATCCTATGACTCCTATTATTATATTATATCGTTGGGTTCTGCTTGCTGCTGATTTCTCGCAACCTGAGCTGAACAAATATTTGTTGCTATTTTATGTTTGTATGGCTTTGATTATATCTCTTTTGCTGTATTTGATTGGGCGGTTAGTTTTCAGACATTACAGTCGGCGATTTGCTGACGAACTATAACAGTACTCATTAACCGACTAACCGATTAACCGACTAACTGACTTAACCGAAAAGGAGCACTAAAGATGAGAAAACATCAAAACATTATCGTGTACATCACAATAGGGCTGTGGCTAATTGGGAGCTCGGTACTGGGGCTTAGTGTGGATGCAGTTACCCCAATAAATGACCGTGATTATGCACCCGCTATGATGGCTCTACTTAAAAATGCGCAAAAAAATATAAAACTTATGCACTACCAGACCCGATTTTATGAGAAATACCTTGATACGATGTCCAATAAATTCCTTGAAGAGCTCCTTGGTGCAATAAAACGTGGTGTATGCGTTACTGCAATTCTTGATATCTCTGACTGGAATAAAGAGAACATTAAATACAATACCGACTTTGCCACCCGACTCGCAAAAGCCGGAGCAGAGGTCTACCTAGACAACCCAAAACTCGTCAGTCATCAGAAAGTCATACTGATTGATGATGTTATCTCAGTGGTTGGCTCTGTTAACTGGTCGTATTATTCACTGGATAAAAATCATGAGGTTGCCACAATCATCTGGTCAGCTGAAGTGAACAAAGCATATACCCGGTATTTCAATGAACGCCTGACAGAGGCGGAACGTTTTTTTCCTGAAACGCCCTCGCCTAATTTGGAGTTAGCGCAAAAAAACAACCTTCCACTTCTTCCTGCCAGGGATGTCCAGCCAATAAATAATCGTGACTATTTCCCTGCGGTACATCGTGCTATCAGCGGTGCAAAGAGCAGGGTCTGGGTGGCTCAGATGTCAGCGATGTACTATATGGTTCGCCCGTCCTATGCCCCAGCAACCCTGCCCACTACCACCACCATTGTGCCCAGCTTAACAAATCTATTGCTCAAGGACCTGATTCGTGCACAGGAACGAGGGGTGGACGTCAGAGTACTACTTGATATTCAAGAAAACAGCGTTAATAGAAATCTTGATTTTGCGAATCGGTTGCTTGCACACGGCATAAAAGTTTACTACGATGACCCCAAAGTGACTCTGCACGCCAAAATGTTACTCGTAGATGACGACATCACGGTTGTCGGCTCAACTAACTGGAGTCTTAACGCCCTGGAGCAGGGAAATGAAGCATCTGTATTGATTCAGTCGGATAAGGTCAATCAGGTCTACGCAGATTACTTTTTGCATCTGCTGAGAGAAAGCACCCTGATTACTCCGACCAGCGAATTCGCTCTACCTGAGATAACTACTCCCACTGTAAAAATTCATAATTAAGAAACTTATACTTTATTTTTTGTTCTTGAGTGCCCGCAATATTGTGAATCAGAGTCTTAAAT
>JAGHBZ010000148.1 GCA_021160705.1 Candidatus Sumerlaeota bacterium | reverse complement strand
CAACGCACAGCCCGCAGTGGACTGACAGTTATCCTGCCATTTCTTGAACGAATCATTAAAGTAGATATGCGTGAACAGGTCGTTGACGTTCCTCCTCAGGACGTTATTACCAAAGACAACGTTGTGGTGAAAGTGGATGCGGTAGTGTATTTTGAGGTCACTGACCCGGTGAAGGTCACGTATAACGTGGCAAATTTTTATCTTGCGGCAACTAAACTTGCACAAACAAATTTGCGTAATCTAATCGGCGATATGGAACTTGATAAATCGTTGACTTCCCGTGAGATTATTAACACTAAACTCAGACAAATCCTTGATGATGCGACAGATAAATGGGGTGTACGTGTGACACGCGTGGAGCTTCAGCGGATTGAACCACCCAGTGATGTGACACAGGCAATGCATCGCCAGATGAAGGCTGAACGAGACCGACGCGCAAAAATCCTTGAAGCAGAAGGCGACAAACAATCCGCAATCTTACGGGCTGAAGGTTCCCGCCAGTCTGCCATACTTGAGGCTGAAGGTAAAGCAGAAGCGATTAAGAAGGTCGCTGATGCTGAGAAATATAAACGCCTCACTGTGGCGTTGGGTGAAGCAGAAGCGGTAAAGACGGTCTTTGGTGCTATTCACGAAGGTAGACCCACCAATGACCTCATTGCCATTAAATACCTTGAAGCACTTCAGGCAATAGCCAATGGGAAAGCCACAAAAATCTTTCTCCCCCTGGAAGCCTCTGGAGTAATGGGTAGTATCGCTGGTATAGCTGAGCTATTTAAAGAAAAGAAAGATGAATCAGGAGACACCAGCACACCGGGAAAAATGCCTTCCTCATAAGATAACAACTTTATGGCATAATCTGGTAGGTGATTTTTGTCAGGGTATCTCTGAGAATGGACTCCTCTGATTTGATGAACAGACACCGACAGTTTCCACTGGAGAAAGCCATTGCATATCTAAGAGAAATGGCGTACCGCTGGAGGACACCCTGGGTCAGTAAAGACGCACAAAAAAACAGAGCACCTTTCCGAGTACTTATTTCTACAATCCTGAGCTCCAGGACAAAAGATGAGGTGACCGCTGAAGCCAGCAGGCGGCTCTTTGCCCAGGCTTCAACTCCTCAGGAGATGCTCTCGCTGAGCGAAAAGAAAATAGCACGTATTATATATCCGGTAGGCTTTTACAACACCAAGGCTCGCCTAATTCGTGCTGTGTGCAGGAGGCTGATTGATAAATACAAAGGTGACGTTCCATCGGAGATGACTGAGTTGCTGAGTCTACCGGGCGTTGGTAGAAAAACCGCTAATCTTGTCCTGACTCTGGGGTTTAAGAAACCGGGGATTTGCGTGGACACACACGTACACCGCATCAGCAACCGTTGGGGCATTGTTAGGACAAAGACACCTGCCGAGACTGAACAGGCACTACGCCACGTGCTACCAAAACGCCACTGGATTGAAATCAACTCTCTGATGGTGGCTTTCGGACAGAATATATGCACGCCAATCTCACCACATTGTTCTCAATGTGGACTTCACAAATATTGCCCCAAGATTGGAGTAAAACGACACCGATGAGAGGTATCATAAAATTTAGAAATTGGCTACCTGTATTCCTCCTGATATTTTTTATTGGATGCAGGGCTCAACCAGACAGATATAAAAATGGGCGTCTGGTCATAACTTACTGGGATAAATGGACCGGGTTTGAAGCTGAAGCGATGAAAAAAGTTGTTGAGCTCTTCAACAGGTCTCAGTCCAGGTATTGGGTAGAGTATCTTCCTGTAAGTATGATTGAACGACGATTTTTGGTGGCAACTGCAGGTGGTGACCCTCCGGATGTTGCCGGGCTTTTTACTCCGCTGGTTACCACCTATGCGTTTTATGGCTCTCTAATGCCACTGGATGAGTACTGCAAAAAATTTGGCATCACTGAGGACAACTATATACCTGTATTCTGGCGTGCCTGTAATTATCGTGGACATATCTATGCGCTCCCGACGACTCCAACTACGCTGGCACTGCACTGGAATAAAAAACTCTTTCGGGAGGCTGGACTTGACCCTGAACGACCACCCAAGACGTTGCAGGAACTTGACGAGATGGCAGAACGCCTTACCCGCCGCGACAAAAATGGCAGGATTATTCAGATGGGGTTTCTGCCAAATGAACCCACCTGGTATGTGACAGAATGGGGTTTCTGGTTTGGTGCCCGACTCTGGGATGGAGATAAAAAGATTTTAGCAAATGAAGAGCCGAATATCCGGGCGTACAGATGGGCACAATCTTACTCCAAAAAATACGGCGTAGGTGCAGTGCAAAATTTTCGTGGTGGGTTTGGTTCATTCTCCTCCGCTCAAAACCCTTTTTTCTCTGGCAAAGTGGCTATGACTCTGCAAGGGGTCTGGATGTATAACTTCATTAAAAACTATGCCCCGGATATGGAATGGGGTGTAGCGCCGTTTCCTTCAGCAGTGCCCGGACTGGAGAATGTGACTATTGCGGATTGTGATGTACTGGTCATTCCCACAGGTGCACGTCACCCGGATGGGGCATTTGAATTTATTCGGTTTGTCCAGACACAGAAGGTGATGGAAATGCTATGTATGGGGCAGTTGAAGTTCTCGCCATTAAGACAGATGAGTGAGGAATTCCTCAACACACATCCTCACCCTTATTTGAAGACTTTTATTGATTTAGCGTTCAGCCCTAATGCTCGGTTTGTCCCGCAACTACCTATCTGGAGTCAATACAACGACGAACTCTATAATGCGTTTGATAGAGTATGGCTACAACTTGATACCCCGGAGCACGCACTCACTATCGTGCAACACAAGATTCAAAAAATCTGGAATAAATGTTATCGCCGGTTAAAGTTTATGGAACAGCACGAACAGAAGAACAAAAGATACGCTTTGTGGAGAACACTCTGGTCTCCAGCTCGGTTTGATTTCTCCGTATAATGTAATAAATTATAGATGACAACACAGGAAAAAAGAAATCTCATAAAAGGACTCATATTTATCAGTCCCTGGATAGCAGGATTTCTGGGGTTTATGCTTTATCCAGTGGTTGCTTCCTTTTATTATAGCCTGTGTGAGTATAATACACTCAAACCTGCACTTTTTATAGGTCTATGGAACTATATTGACCTATTGACCGATGATATATTCTGGAAATCACTCTGGAACACGGTCTATTTTGCACTTTTTGCTTTACCGTTAGGACAGGTCGTGGCAATTGCGTTAGCGGTACTACTCAATCAACGCTGTGTAGGTAGACCGATATTTCGTGCAATTTATTTTCTACCTTCTCTTGTCCCGCTGGTTGCTCTGGCAGTTATCTGGTTGTGGATATTCAACGGCGAGTACGGAGTGCTAAATCACTTTCTTGGCTGGCTCAGGCTGAAGGGTCCTAATTGGTTGGGCTCAACCACCTGGTCAAAACCTGCACTCATCATTGCAAGTCTCTGGACGGTCGGTGGCGCTATGATTATTTACTTAGCCTCCTTGCAGGATGTGCCCCGTGACCTCTACGAGTCAGCAGAACTTGACGGTGCATCCGGATGGCATAAGTTCCTCTACATTACCCTCCCTTTAATCTCGCCAATAATATATTTTAATGTTATCATTGGGGTCATCACAACGTTGCAGATTTTTGCCGTGCCCTACGTTATGACCGGAGGTGGTCCTGCCCGCTCCACATTATTTTATACAATGTATCTTTATAATAACGCATTTAGTTTTCTCAGGATGGGATATGCTTCAGCTATGGCGTGGATTATGTTTGTTATTATTCTTGGTGCAACAGTAATAATAACCAGAGTCAGTAAATCCCGGGTTTATTATGCAGGCGAGTAACCATACATATAAAAGACCAGTACCGGTGAGAAGAATCATTAATGTGGTGATGGTGCATATTTTACTTGTTGCCGGGGCGATAGTATTTCTTTTTCCATTCCTGTGGATGCTGAGCACTGCACTCAAACCCATTGACCAGGTGATGACATTGCCACCCCGCTGGGTGCCCAAGCCAATACTATGGCATAATTTTATCAAAGTCTTTAAGACCGTTCCT
>JAGHBZ010000187.1 GCA_021160705.1 Candidatus Sumerlaeota bacterium | reverse complement strand
GACAATCTTACCGCATCAGCGGTAGTTCGTGCACGTGACTCATTCTTTGCTTTAGGGATGTGGGGGTATCGGAATTATGGCAATACGCCTGAGGAACGAGTGCGTGACACCTGTAGTGCATACCACAACCACTTGTTCAATACGCATATGGGTGTACCGGGTCCACATAATGCTGACTACCTCTGGAGTGCTGAAGGGCTGAAACTGCTTCAGGAGATGGGACTTCGTATTATGGCACGTCACCCGACAAAATCTACAATACGCCATCCCCAACTATACGCAAGATTTCTTAAAGACGAACCCGACGCTTTCGAATATGCTATAAAAAAACTCCCGGGAAATTTGAGGATAGGCTGTTATGCTCAGGGACTGGTTGAACGCCAGAGAGAATGGACAAACTCCGACCCGCGTACTCTCTCGCTTCTTAATGTAGATTTAACTTATAAGATTACAAACTGGCTGACCTATGGACAACTTCCCGACATCCTTGCTGTTGACCCTTATTACCAGATGCGGTTAAAAGATGTCTACTGGCGACATCCAGGTTGGCTTTCCCAGTTCTGCCATCCTTACTATGTATATGCGGTAAGTGAGATTGCCCGTTGGGCTTGCGAACCTCATCCGTTGCACGTGATTCTCAACGCTGTCTCTTTTCGAAAAAACGACCGCAAGTTTCGCTACGGAACTCCTGAAGAAAAACGTATAGAGTTTTACTACGCACTGGCGGCTGGGGCTAAAGGTATCTCATACTGGTGGTTCACTCCGTATGGAAAGTGTTACGGGTGTGGTTCCTCGGAGCCACCCGCTAAATCTATGATGCGAGAAATGGCTCGGCTCAATGCTGAAGCACGTGCTGTGATGCCACTGCTGGCAACTGCCTGTCCGGGCGCTATCTCCGGAAGCAAAATTGACCCATTCGCCTCATCCAGCCCGCCCTGGCTGATGGTTCGCACTCTATTTGTGGGCACCCATACCGCTATACTCATTCTAATAAACCGCGACCATGCCTCTGACAGGATTGGCACAGTTTATCAACCCATACCCGAGGCACAGCTCACGTTCCAAAAACCACCCTGGCTCAAACCCACTGCTGTTATCCGATTTGCCAGAGACGGAAAAATTGAGACGCTAAAGGTTACAGAAAATGACGAGAATATGAGAATAGACCTCCAGAATATAGAATTGACAGAGATGCTGATTATTACAGAAGAACCAACACTCTTAAAGGAAATTCAGCAACGCTGGCAACACCTTCTTCCGCAACTGCAAGCCGTGACAAAAGAAAAACCCTGATGCCAATTATTTCCGTTTTGTATCCCTAATCTCTCAAATCCCTCAAGCTGGCTTCGGCAAATTTCAATAAGGTACTTCGTACAACACCGAGTCCTGGAAGGAATATGCTTTTTTGAATTTTTCAAATTTTCGCAGGCTGGCGTCTGGAAAATCCTTGCGTTCCAGAGCACCAACAAATACATAGCGCACATTATATTTTCTGAGAAGAGGCATCACACTCCTCAAATCCGATACAGTGTAAATAAGCCTGATAGCCTGTTCCCGTCTCCCGATATTCAACAATTCGCCGAGTTTATCAGTATAGACAATCCCACCACGCCACTGAGCAACGTGATGACCCCATCCCAGCACGGTTGGGAGCCCTATGTTGGTAGCGAATCGCGAATACGGAGTATAGGGTCCCCCACTCGCCTCAAGCACAACAGGGCGTCCTTTTATGTTCTTGCGCGCCCACAGAATTACCCTGTAATCATTCTTGAACTGCACCATTCTTCGTTGTGACCCCTGCTTTTCAAACTGAGATGTGCTTTGTGCGCTAATCCCGAACTTTGCTGTTTCAAGATACGCTATGCCATCAAGTGTACGTGTGGGACGCCGTTCCGGAGGTCCACGCCGGTGAAGAAACCTTTCCGTGCGCTCAATTGTCGCTCCTACTGGATAAATCATAGATAACGCAATGACTATCCCAACTGCTACAGCGACCAGCACAGTTAGTCTGCTCTTTTTTGCCTGGCGAAAGAGTTGCCACCAGCACCAGCCTGCCACCACTGCATACATTGGCCAGATATGATTGTAAAACTTAAACAGTGTATTGTAGCGTTCCAGCTCCCCGGAATATCTGTCGTCAAAATAGACAAATTCAACAAAAATAGATATAAAAGATGCAATACCCAGCACTACCATCAACCATCTTTGTTCCCGATTTGTGCCTGGTTCTTTAAAGAACAGGTATGTTACAACTAGAAGCACAAAGAATAAAAAGCCAGGTAACATTCGGTGAAAATAGTTCGTTGAGAATATGATTAATAACGCAAATAATCCTATCAGGGAAAAAATCCATTCTTTTTTCCCCTGGAGGTAGTGCATTACGCGGAAGCACAGCCAGATATAAATAGGAATTAAAAATAACCCAAAATGCACAAAATACCACACAAAATGGGTACGATTTTCCGTGTGAAGCAATGCAAGAGGAAATTTTCTAATTTCCCATTTCCAGGGCAGGAGATGCGGGCGTATGTCCATTGGTAATGGGGGACGAAATTGGTCTGAGAACGAACGTATGAAAAGGCGATTCAAAATCAGCATTACCAGGATTGCACCACCTGCGTATAGCGCCCATCGCCAGAACGAGTCAGGGTTTGCCTCGCGGGTAATGTATAGAAGACACAGGGCAAACAACAGTGATAAGGTGATAGTGTCCCAGGCATTAATGGCATAAGCAACCCCGGAGAGCCAGCCCAGCAGTACTGCCCAGGGCAGTAAATGTCTCCAGAACCAGCTCTTTCGTTTGAGCGATGGTTCATTCCTTTTTACGCCAAGCAAAAGATTTAGCGAGGCGGATAGTCCGAGCAATATTGTCAGCAATCCAGAATGGTGTGCATGCAGGTCGCCCAATAGCGCTGTAAACGCAGGGAACTCTGTGATGGTTCCTTTGATGACACGTGAGGGTTGCCAAAGAAATGATGCATTGAAGATATAGTCCAGTTTCACCCCGGCACTAACCCCATCAAAGAAGTTCAGCACGCTGTGGATATTGCCAAACACCGCTACACCAAAACCCGCAAGCAATCCGATTTCTATTCTGCGAGAGAGGTTGTATCCAAGCGAAAACCCCATTAAAAGGCTCAGGGCAAAAATTGTGGCTAACCCTAAATTGAATGCATACGGTGAGGAATACCCACTGAGCTTTCCCAACGATGCCCATAACAGATGTCCAAAATAATAATAATTTATTGGAAAACCTGATAACCAGGCATCTTCAGGCGGGAAATATTTCGTTCTATATATTGAATTCAGTACCTCAAAATTATCAAATTTCTCGGCAGCATGCCTGCTAATATCAAAGGTAATATCAGGACAATATGACCTGATATTCACGAACAGGATGAATCCAAAAAAGAAAAGAGCTTCCGCTGCTAAAATATACCTCTTTTTTTCTTTAAGAAATGCGAGTAGTTCCTGTCGCAATTGTTTCTGGGTACTAATAATATACGCCGATACTCCGCCACAAATAAGCAGAACAAAAAGCAAAAGCAATTGAGAAAAAGGCACAATATGCAGGCTTGCACTCAGTCGTTTTGAATACGTCCAGCTATGGACGTTGTGAACAAAAGGCGGCAGGTGCATACTTGAGCACAGCCAGCTCACATATACAATCAGCACCAGCCCGAAAAAGCGTGAGATACACCATCCTCTATCCGGCAAGGAGGTAAAAATTTTAAACGAGAAAATAAAGGTAAAAATCATTATTACCTCTAATGCCAGCCACCATCGTATTGAAAAGAATACAAATCCCCAGAAGCAAAATGCTATGAACAGAATTATGAGGATTGCGATAGGAATTATCACCGGGAGTGACAGTTTATGTGGTTCTTGTTTCATTAATTCAGAATTTTATATGAGAGATTTTCTCTTTCACACCAGAATTTTCAACAATTTTTTCAAAAAAGATAATCTGCATTTTACTTGCAAAACTCATAACTATCACACCACACTATTATAAGTTGTATCGCTCTGAGTGGAATAAATTATGACTAATAGCACCATCAAACCTGATTTGAGTGTAAGGCTGGGGCGATTAGTTCTAAAGAACCCGGTCACGGTAGCATCCGGTACGTTCGGGTTTGGGAGCGAATATGCAGAGTTCTATGACGTAAGTGAACTCGGAGCTATTTTCACAAAAGCGATAACTATTGATGAACGCACAGGAAATCCACCACCACGTATTGCGGAGACTCCTGCAGGTATGCTGAATTCCATCGGTCTCCAGAACCCGGGTCTGGAGCAGTTTCTGAAAGAAATAGTACCAGAAATAAAAAAAATCAATACAGTAATAATTGCGAATGTTGCTGGAAATTGCGTTGAAGACTACGTGAGAATTGCCTCTCGGTTAGTTGAAGAAAATGCGGTGGATGCCGTAGAACTTAATGTCTCCTGTCCCAATGTCACAGAAGGTGGAATTGAGTTTGGTAAATCAGAAAAAATCCTCGCCGAGTTGACACAGCAGGTCGTCAGTCACGTCACCCCAATGCCGGTGATTGTCAAATTGACACCACAGGTCACGGATATTGCCCGAATGGCAAAAATCGCTGAAGATGCCGGCGCCTCGGCTATATCACTCATTAATACTCTACCCGCAATGGTGGTTGACTGGAGAAGAGAACGTCTACATAACGGTGAACTGCTCGGTGGTCTATCCGGACCGGCAATACGACCGGTGGCTCTTCGGCTTGTAAAGGAGGTTGCTCAATCCGTCTCTATCCCGATTATAGGTATGGGTGGCATCTGCACACTGGAAGATGCTCTTCAATTCTTTTATGTGGGTGCTGAGGTTATCTCTATTGGCACAGGAAACTTCATCAATCCCACTGCTCCGCACGACATATTGACCGCACTCAGAGAGTTTCTCCACCAACACCAGCTCCCGAATATTACTGCTCTCAGGAAATATCTCCACTCGCCTGAGTGAGTGGAGAAGGGACCTATGAAGAGGTAAGCTACGTCGTTAATTATTGCTTAAGATTTGGTTTTTGTATTGACGGCTAAATCATAGGAGATTTATATTGCTACTCAGATATTTCTATAAAGGAACTCTTTGAAAAGAAATGAGGTAAATTTGAGGGTTAATTTTGCCGAAAGGTCTAAATGCTTTTAGAGTGGTCTATGAAATCTCGCACAACTTACATACCAGTCTTTTCGGCAAAAACCATTTGCAAACTCATTTTTTGCCCTTTATTAGAATAAGGATTGAAAATACATTCTTAATAGTGTTACCTCAAAATGTTGATTTTATTTTTGCAACAATATGTAACGGGAGGGAAATAATGAGAAAGAGTAGAGTGCTCTTATTCATTGCAGTTACAGTGACACTGGGCATTATAG
>JAGHBZ010000093.1 GCA_021160705.1 Candidatus Sumerlaeota bacterium | reverse complement strand
GAAAAGAGCAAGCTTCAAAAAGTTGTGTCCGTTAAGTCCGTTGTGTCCGTTTGGTCGGTTTAGTCGGTTAGTCGGTTTATCAGGGTTCATCATCCTTATCGCCGACCACTAATCCCAAAATCTCTAAAATATGAAAAATGAGAGCTGAGCTTCACAGGTTAACTCCTTTCTCCTGGTTTCCTGGCTTCCTAATAGAAAAAAGAGTATTTATTAGGAATCCAGGAGACCAGGATAGGTGTGAAATAGTAAGTTTCTTCGCTTCAGTCAGAAAAGAAAATTAATACTACGATATGCCTGCAACAAAGCAAATTATGAACTTTAGTTAAATTGAGGTTTGACCCCTAAAGTTAAAAAAGGAGAAAGTGTATTGTGCAACACTTTCTCCATACATAAGAAGCAGTTATGTAAGTTTCGTTACTATAAACACCCTTGATGAGCGAAGCCAGCCAAATAATTACTTATCGGGCATACTCTGTTGCGCGAGTTTCTCGGAGCACGACCACTTTAATTTGCCCTGGATATTCAAGTTCCTTTTCCACGCGTTTTGTGACGTCACGGGCGAGTTTAGCACATTCATTATCCGTCAGCCTATCAGGCTCAACGATAATGCGGACTTCCCGACCTGCCTGGATGGCATACGATTTAGCCACACCCTCAAACGAGTAAGCAATCTCCTCAAGTTTTTCCAGGCGTTTAACATAAGACTCAAGCGTCTCCCGGCGTGCGCCTGGACGGGCGGCTGAGATAGTATCAGCTGCCTGGACAAGTACCGCCACCACTGTACGAAATTCCTCCTCGCCGTGATGAGCAGCAATTGCATGCACTACAGCTGGCGACTCATTATATTTCTTTGCGAGTTCCGCACCAATCAAAGCGTGCGTGCCTTCCATTTCATAGCTCACGGCTTTACCAATATCGTGTAATAGTCCAGCACGTTTAGCTGTCTTCACATCAGCGCCCAGTTCTGATGCCATCACTCCTGCAAGGTGAGCGACTTCAATTGAATGTGCAAGTACATTTTGTCCATAGCTGGTTCTGAATTTCAATCTCCCAATCAGTTTCAATAGCTCAGAATTCAACTCATACACACCCAGGTCGAATGCGACCTGTTCACCAATATCACGTGTTAAATCTTCTACCTCTCGTTCGGTTTTGGCGACAATCTCTTCAATCCGGGCGGGATGTATCCTGCCATCGGAAATAAGTTTTTCAAGTGCCCTTCTTGCGACTTCGCGCCGTAATGGGTCAAAACTACTCAGAACAACCGCCTCAGGAGTATCATCAACAATAATATTGCACCCGGTAGCTGCCTCGAGTGCCCTGATATTCCTCCCTTCACGTCCAATAATGCGCCCTTTCATTTCTTCGTTCGGCAAGGGGACCACCGAGACAGTTGTCTCTGTAACTGTTTCTGTGGCACACTTCTGGATAGCAAGGGTAATAATCTGACGCGCCTTTTTATTGGCAATTTCTTTGGTCTCCGTCTCCAGACGACGGATAATTCCTGCTGCCTCTTGTTTCACCTCATTCTCTAAGCTCTCCAGCAACAATTTCTTTGCCTCTTCAGTTGTCAGTCCGGAAATCTCCTCCAGTCGTTTTTCGGTTTGTGAACGAAGATTATCTAATTCCGTTTCCTTGCGTTTTAGTTCTTTGAGTTTGGCATCTATCGAGCGTTCTTTATCTGTCAGCGCACGTTCACGTTTCTCGAGCGTTTCAAGTTTTCGCTCAAGGGCGTTTTCGCGGTTCTGAAGTTTATTTTCGCGCCGATTGAGTTCTGCGCTACGTCGTTTGAATTCACGTTCGCGTTTCCGCTGCTCCCGATAGATTTCTTCTTTTGCCTCCAGCAAGTACTCTTTCTTTTTTCGGACGACCTCTTCCTCTGCTTCTTTAAGTATTCTGCTGGCTTCGTCTCGGGCTGATTGTATTATCTTCTCAGCACGTACTTTTCTTAAATAATATCCAATAACGAAACCACATAACAAACCAGCTATGAGTAACAGCACGATTGCTTCTGGACTCATTCTTCTGCTTCACCTCCTTGAAATTACAACCCTGCCACTGCTCGTTTTATATCATATCTCAGAAGAGCCTGGCTTTGATTGTCAAATAGCAAATAAAGTGTAATGAAAATCAGTTTTATAAACCTTGTCAAAATTGTCAAGTCTTATGAGCATTATCCAGCACATTAGGATTAATTCGCACTTACACTGAACTGAAAAATGAGAAACCGGTATGATTGTATCTATTTATGAGCAGCCCATAAATAAGGGAAGAGGAACAAATACGATGAAAGCTGTTCTTGAAGAGCAAGAATATTACCAGCGGAAAATATTAGACTCTGGGAGAAATAGCGAGCAAAACGAAAGTCAAAAAGAATTATCCTTTTTCTCCTGATGTGCGCAATAAGGACAATAAACAAATACTTCTCTCGTGTATTGTTCCGTAAAAACAAGGAGAGATTAATTTTATCCCAATCTGTATTGAATGTCTTTGAAGACTGAGCCTGATGTTAATTTAAATCTAAAAAACGCAGAAACACCATCTACACTCTTTTCTACAGGATACTCAGATAAAGATAGAGCAAATAACCGTCATCCCAGCAGAGCTACAACATTGCAAAAGAGTAAATGGCAAAAAAACACTCTTTACATCCACATTCACGCACAAAAAACAGAAAAACAACTGATGTGATTTTTTGTGCGAAATACTCTTTCTACACCTTGTTTAATGAATAACCCTTCTCAACCGCATTTGAGAAGAAGACATCCTTTCTCTGTCACAAACAGTGAGAACCGGGCTATTTTTTTACTTTCTGAACGTTGATGGCTTTTTCGCCACGGGGACCTTTAACGACATCAAAAGTTACCTCGTCGCCTTTAGCCAGCGACCGGTAACCTTCACCCGCAATATCTTTGTAATAAACAAAGACATCGGAACCGTCCTCGCGCTCGATGAAGCCCCAGCCCAGCTTGTCTCGGAAAAACTTGACGTGTCCTGTGGGCATACCTTGATAAGCCTCCTTTCTCTGTTATATTTCATATTAATTTTAATAG
>JAGHBZ010000152.1 GCA_021160705.1 Candidatus Sumerlaeota bacterium | reverse complement strand
TCGTAATATCTCTTGTCTACCTCGACGCCCTAACTGTCCCGGGATAATGAGCCATTTCATCCTTAATGTCATTAGACGTCCCTTCTTTCCATAACGACAGAATACCCGAGGACGAAGAAAGTTCATTATGGTATAACACACAGGTAACAACTCTACCATCACTGACTCTGTTTCCTCCGCTCAACGCAGTCAGGAACCACGAAAGTACCTTTGGATATTTCCCTTTTCCATTGGGGACGTCTCCTCCACCCACTCCTTGAAGTTTATCTCCTCTAAAAACCGCGCTATAATCAACAATCCTCCTGATGAGGTGATTTCTTTGCTGGTGAATTCTATTTTTACTTGATTTACCCTCAGTGGGTCTGTATAGTGGGAATTACTTAATTTTGATTGCATTTTTTGTCCTCCTTTTAGCTGGATTTTAACATCTGCTAAACATCTGCTAAAAGGAGGATTTTCAATTATTTATACCCTCCTCACAATCAGATTCCGCTCTCTAAACGCAAAATCTGGGATAAAATCATTAAACATTAAACCAGCCTTGTGGAGTAATTTTCTGAAACAATAGACACGCCATACGAAGGAAATAGTTTGTTTTCTGGCATTATGGTTAAGGTATTGCCGAATCCGAGTATTATAACTTCCAGGTGAATTACGGGGAGAGAGAAAAACGGAAATACAAAAAAATATTGACAATACTCCTATTGAGCCGGGA
Source organism: Candidatus Sumerlaeota bacterium (assembly GCA_021160705.1). Classification (GTDB taxonomy): domain Bacteria; phylum Sumerlaeota; class Sumerlaeia; order MWCT01; family JAGHBZ01; genus JAGHBZ01. The sequence goes on along the minus strand of JAGHBZ010000152.1, from coordinate 3,741 downwards.
AAATGAAAAGTTCAAAACAAAAGTGGTGTAAAAAGAGGAGGGATGCGTATGAGAAGTATATTTATTATTTGTGGGTTTTTGTTTCTGGGCATTTTCTTGACCAATTGTTCACAGAAAGAGGAGCTTGTTAAATATCCTTTTACAGATGGAGATTTTTTTGAATATAAGACCGAAAGAGCAGATGGCAGGAGAATTGGTCCTGAAACGATTATACGCTATACTGTATCAGTTATGGAGAATGAGAATTTCAAGGTAAAAAGAGAGCTCATAACGAAAACTGCCACAGGAGAAATGATTTCTCCTGGTGAAACAAAAACTTACGATAAATTTGGCAGGCTTATATCAGTCTATGATGACCTGAATAAAAGAAAATTGCCTGTGAAAAAAATAAAAGGAAGATTTTCAAAATTGTATCTCCCTGATAATAAAAGAAAAAATGGCGAGGTGGTGAGAATGGAAGGAGTAATAAGTGATATGAAGGTTATTGGGGAGAGGGAATGGAACGGAAGAAAAGTCTGGGTCTTAAAAACAGAGGATTGCTCGTATATATATGATAAGAACACAGGTATTCTTATTTATGAAGATTCGCCCTTGCAGAAGAGGACGCTTCTCAGGTCAAGCTTCTTTTAGACTACTTTAAACTACTTTAGTGCCCTCCCGGGAAAAATAATATCAATGTATTGGTCTGTTTATTAGCACTTATTTCTTAGAATAATTGAAGATGGGGGCATACTTGGGAAAAGTCTAATTAACGAATGGAGGCGTTAAGGCGTATTTCTTCAGCGAGGGCAGAATATATTCGTGGGAGGTCAACCTTAATGCCAAAAATCTCCGCAAGTGTGCGGTCTATCTTTAACCGTATCGGGTCTGGCTCTTCCAACTGCTGGAGAAATGAAGGGAAATGATACTCGCCAGCTATTTTGAATATGTCATTAATAAGTTTTGTTGATTCTTTTGTCAATTTTTCAAAATCTGGAATGTAAATATTGCTTAAATCATGTCCATGTATGTCAATAAAGACTTCAGTTGTATCTTCTTTGATTAAAAAAGACTGTATCCAAAAGAAAATAGAATTAAAGAATAATATTGATTCCTTTCTGTGCTTCATCTGTCTTAGAATTTTGAACTGATTTGTGGGATAAATAGGTATCTCCGAAAAATAGCTCATCAGAAAACTATTTGGTGAATTATATCGAAATCTCCTGACTAAGACGGAATTAGTTTTAATTACCAGTAATTCTCTTTTAATTCTACCCCAGTCAATCTTGTTTTCAAACTGAGCATATTTTTTGATAAGAGGGATTTTTGAAAATGGTTTGACAATAACAAAGTCGACATCATTTAATCCTATAACCATTTTGTTCAGTCCAGTCACAGTTCTCAAAGTAGGTAGAACGCAGTTCTTAGGAACGTTGAAATCTATATTCGAATTTTTGATTTTAACTTTGATATATGAAGACGTTTCGCCGTCAAAAATTAAGAATGCGTTTTTTACACGACTCTCCTCAGTAGGTCTGGTAATAAAAATAACTTTATTAAGTCCTCTGGGACGCGGTCCATAAGCTTCACCAATCAATTTCTCTTTGCCCTTAGTGAAGAAAGGATTGTTCTGAAGTTGTTTCCAGAGGTCGAAAAGCAGTGAACGATTATTTGACTTAACCACACTGACAAATGGCATCAGATTATCTTGATAGCGGTAGAGTTCATTGTGTGGGTACCAGAATAGCTCAAATTTTTCATTTGAATGGTCAACCCCCTCAGGGATTGCTTTTATCCGTTCACCAAGTTCAGCTGCTTCATTAATAGAGAGTGCTCTGAGGTCAGTATTCAAGAAGACAAATCCTGCATATTTTCTTTTGGTGCCGGTTTCAAGCACGAGCAGAATATCACGGTATGCTGAGCTTTCAGAGAAGGCGAAATTTCGTGTGGCTTTAACCACATAGCGAATACGAATATTGGATTCAGGGGAGAAAAGTTTTTGACGAAGTTCGCGGGATTCTCTGCCACGAAAAAGGGCAATTGGAATAACAGCGGCGATTTTACCACCCTTTCGCTTTACAAGATATTCAATAGCGAGTCCAAGAAAAAGACCCCATAGCCCTATACCCCTGCCCCATTCTTTCCAGTAAGGGTCAAGATGCTGGCGATATTGCTTGGGAAGGCGCTCTTTTTTCGTAAATGGCGGGTTCATAATTACTGTATCAAATTTGTGAAGTTCAACACGTAATTTATCCGTCTCGTTGATAGTTTTTTGTTCTAAAGGAATCATCTGAGATAAAAAGGTGTCTACCTGGTGTATCTTTGAGGGGAATGTAACAAGTTTTTTTCTTGATATATCCAGGAGGCTATCCCCCACTGCGGTAAGAGTATAATTAGTGACCATTTGAATATTTTGAGTAGAGAGATTAATACCAGTGAGATGGACAGCAAATGGCATAATATCTATACCATAAATATCATTTTCTACAAATTGTTTATGCAGTGATTTCGTTTTACGAGGGGCAAGCATACTTTTTCGGCGATACGCACTAACGAGCAATGTGCCTGAACCACAGGCTGGGTCAATGACTTTTTCATCGTAATTGTCAATTGCCAGAGCAGAGAGAATTTCTGCACTTTGAGGTCGGGTATAAAAAGCAGCAAGAATTTTTCGGGTATTAAAGGGCAATAAGTCGTGGAAGAACCTACCTAACAGGTCATGATGAACTTCGTTAAGAGGCATACTGTTAATAATGCGAATAAAATTATTGATTTCTATAAGTATCTCAGGCTTTTCAGGAATAACAGAGAGGACATCAATATTATATATAGCACGGTAATCAATATTCACAATTTTATCAAAGAAGAGATGAAGTTCTTGAAGGGTCTTTACCGCGTGAAGTGGGGGTACCTTCTTTGTTCTATCTGCAAAAATTTTATAGAATATAATCTGGTTGATAAAAATATAGGCTAATAAATCCGTAATAGAGGTTTCTAATTTACCGGGGTCATATTCCGCAATTGAAGTGAATAGTTCAAAACTACCAACAGGGGTATTCAGGATTTCACTTCCCAAACGGAGTTTACGTAAGAGGAACGAGAACTCTTCAGTAAAATTAGAAAGCGTATTAACCAGAGCATTAATGTCGACTTCTGGTCTGACAAAGGATTGGTCAATAATCTTTTTCAGCTTGTTCAGGAACTCCGGAACTGTACCAGTGAATATGTCCGTCCGTTTCCCGGCAATCTGATAATAAATCCTCGCTTTAGTTCTATTAACGATACTTCTGAGGACATCTACTGAAGAAACTATTTTTATGGGTTTACGAACTGTGTCTGGGAATATAATTGAGACAAAATTATTCCAATTTAGTTTTTCATTATAGGTGACGTATTGCCTTAAGCTTTCACAGATTTTCTGAGGAAAATTACCAACTTCAGTCTCAAAGATAATTTTTGTACCGTGATATTCAACGAGATGGTCTGGTTGACGCTCACCAAGTATTATCATTTGTGGCAGGACATTAAGACCATTTTCGCGATATAATTTTGTCAATGAATCATTTATGGTATTCTCTGATATTCTTGGCATATAATCCCTGATATTGCTGAAGATTGTTTTGAATCACCAAGAAACTTAAGGGAAACATTTTGATATACTTTGCCAGATGAGTCAATTTAATTCAGTGGGTGTGTGAGGAGAATACAGGAGCTGGCTATTATGGTTTGAGGATTTGGTGGAGGTAGTGGGCGGTGTAGGAG
>JAGHBZ010000065.1 GCA_021160705.1 Candidatus Sumerlaeota bacterium | reverse complement strand
GTCGGGGCAGTGGGCACTGAGGGATTTGACCTTTTTCCACGTCTTCTCCCATTACCGCCAGACCCTTCCCTGGGATTATTTAGATGACCTTGACCATTTTATGTTCTATAAATACAGACATAATTATTAGGTAATTTCCTGGAGTTCGTGAAGAGATAGAACATCATCTTTTCATTAACCCTCAATAATAAATTTTTCGCAATTTTTGTTAATATATTAGTATCCAAAGATTCCTGTATTCAATTTCTTTGATGTAGTTCCGAAGGAACGACCCGTATGTAGCCCAGTGCGAAAGCGCTGGGTATATTAGCAATAAGAAAACATACATAGCTCCATAGGAGCGACCTGTGTATCTTTAGAGCAGAAATTTTGCAAAATTTATAAACAAGGTGTTAATGAAAAGTGAGGTACACTGCTGTTACGCCATCGCCGATATCCTTTCACCTTATTGTGATTCGCGTCTTGATGAGAGTTAAATTTAAAACAGATGGATTTTAAAGGAGGAAGCGAAGGCTCTCAATTATTTTATCTGCTCCTTATCTAATGGTCAGGAGTAAATTCAGGCACAAGAGCTATACCGGTGATTGCAACTCAGGATGTCCAATTTTTGTTGTTTCACTGATGTTTATCAGGAGCGAGTTTGTGTCATCCTCTGCCATCTGCTCTCAAAAGCAGGTTTCTCTGCCTTCGTGTGTTTTTCGGATGCCCGGATACATTTTTTTCTTTACATCAAGTAGCGGGATATAATATACTATAGTTGTAAAAATAAATGATGGGGGCGAATATCTGGACTCGACGGGGTTAGGTGTCATCAAAGTGGCAAGTCGGGGTCGTCACCGTCCCCGTTAACAAAGGTGACGCTAAATGTAACTGCAGACGCTCCTGTCGCAGTTGCTGCCTAATTTAATTAGGTAGCCGTTCTCTGAGTTGCTCGTCCGCTGGCACTCAGAGGGCGTGGACTCAGGCGGACTTAGTCAGTTGAGTTTGCCTGAGCTCAACTGACGAGAAAACATCAGGCTGAATGTTCCAGGCGCCTGCCTTTCGGCGCTGGAGCATCGAGGAATCATAAATAGAAAGGCTAAACTTGTAGGCACTTTGATGATGCTATCCTCGGACGTGGGTTCGATTCCCACCGCCTCCACCAATTTTTTATTTTGATTCCCTATTTAATCTTAAGCGCGGAAAGTATTCTTCAGTTTGCTGTTTTATTCTGTATATAAAATCTCTGAATTCCTGAGACCTCTCAGAAAGATAAAATTATCTTAATTCTGATTATCCAATACTTTCAGAAGATTACACCTATATTTTCCTTGAAAAGGAGGGCTACCACTGTATATTATCACTTTTTATTCATTTTGCTTATAGAGGAGACAAGTAGAGAAAAATGAAAATGACCGGAGCACAAATCGTTATAGACGCTTTGCAGAAAGAGGGGGTGGATGTAATTTTTGGGTTTCCCGGTGGGGCAATACTTGACGTTTTTGACGTACTTGACCGCTCACCAATAAAGTTCATCCTGGTCCGCCACGAACAGGGAGCGGCGCACGCTGCTGACGGCTACGCACGCGCCACGGGCAAGGTAGGTGTCTGTATGGCGACATCAGGTCCCGGCGCCACTAATCTCGTCACTGGCATTGCTACTGCGTATATGGACTCAGTGCCCATAGTGGCTTTCACCGGTCAGGTGCCTACAGGTATGATTGGCAACGATGCATTTCAGGAAGTTGCTATTGTTAACATCACGCAGTCCATTACAAAACACAACTTTCTGGTAAAAGATGTTCGCGACCTGCCCCGAATTATCAAGGAGGCATTTTACATCGCACGAACCGGACGACCGGGTCCCGTGCTGATAGACCTGCCAAAGGACGTGCAGAAATCTACATTGAGCGATTATAAATATCCGGAGTCGGTGGAAATTCGCAGCTATAAGCCAATTTATGATGGACATCCCCTGATGATAAAAAAGGCGATTGCTGCTATTGAACGGTCTGAGCGACCGGTTATTTATGCTGGTGGTGGTATTATTGTCTCTAATGCAAGCAAAGAACTTCGTGAACTCGCAGAGCGATGCGATATTCCGGTAACTACTACCCTTCTTGGGCTTGGTGCGTTTCCGGAGACGCATCCCTTAAGTTTGAAAATGTTAGGTATGCATGGCACTCAATATGCCAACTTTGCCATTAATGAAGCGGATTTACTCATCGCTATTGGTGCTCGGTTTGATGACCGCGTGACAGGTAAGATTAGCGAATTCGCTCCCAATGCTAAAGACATCATTCACATTGATATTGACCCATCCGCAATAAGTAAGAATGTCAAGGTCAGCATTCCTGTGGTTGGCGATTGTAAACGTACTCTACAGAAAATTCTTAAAAATATTAAACCCCTGAAACATACCGCCTGGGTGGAACGCTGTAAGGAATGGAAAAAACAATATCCACTGAAATTCAAAGATGACGATATCTTACGCCCTCAATATGTTATTGAACAGGTGTATAAACTCACAAAAGGTGAGGCTATTATTGTGACCGAGGTGGGTCAGCATCAAATGTGGGCTGCACACTATTACAACTACACTAAACCCAGAACATTCCTCTCTTCCGGTGGGCTTGGAACAATGGGATATGGTTTTCCCGCTGCTATTGGTGCTCAGGCTGCTTTCCCGGATAAAATGGTCATTGATATAGCTGGCGATGGTTCTATCCAGATGAATATCCAGGAGCTTGCCACTGTCTCCAGCTATAACTTGCCTGTGAAAATTGTCGTGATAAATAACCATTACCTCGGTATGGTTCGTCAATGGCAGGAGCTCTTCTATGGACGCAATTATGCATATACCTGTTTACGCCGACGAGCGGACTGTCCCCCATTTTGTCAGGGAAGTCGTCCGGAGTGTCCCGAGTTTATACCTGACTTTGTAAAACTGGCAGAGGCGTACGGGGTCGTTGGACTACGCGCTATGCGCAAAGAAGAAGTTGTACCTGCACTCCAGAAAGCCTTTGAAACGCCTAAACCCGCTCTGGTGGATTGCTGGGTCTATGAAGAGGAGAATGTCTTTCCAATGATTCCGGCTGGTGCCAGTATAAAACAAATGATTGGAGGTATGGCTTAAATGCAGCATATTATCTCAGTGTTGGTTGAGAACAGGTTTGGTGTCCTTGCGCGTATTGCAGGTCTGTTCTCAAGTCGTGGGTTTAACATTGATAGTCTTGCTGTCAGCGAGACGCAAGACCCTACAATGTCGCGGATAAACCTTATCGTCTCTGGTGATGACCACATCATTGAGCAGGTCAATAAACAATTGAACAAACTGATTGATGTCATCAAAGTCCAGGACCTCACCCGTGAACCGCATATTGAGCGAGAATTGGTTCTGGTCAAAATTAATTGTCTGCCGAAAAATCGTGCTGAGATAATTCAGATTGTGAACATCTTTGATGCAAAAGTAGTGGATTTTTCAAAAAAATCTATAACAGTTGAAATCATTGGCACTGAAGAAAAACTTAACTCATTCTTTGAGTTGATGAAAGTCTTTGGTATTCGTGAAATCTCACGTACTGGCAGAATTGCCTTACCACGTGGCGATTAAGCATTATTTATGAGATTTTTGCGTTTTTGTGTTGACAGAGAGCCTGCGTTAGAATTTACTGGATTAAACTCTTTTCAAAAAGAAACGGTATGAAAAATTCAAAACAACACCATTTTGTATTTTTCTTCCTGCAAAAATTTCCGTTTAAGACCTTCTTTTTGGTTGCTCTCATTATAATTGCCTGGTTATTCATCAATAGAGATAAACTCTTAGAGTTCTGGCAGGCATATCAGACCCGAAACGCTGAACTTGCACGGGTGCAAAAACTTGAATATGAGATGAAACAACTTGAACAGAAACGCACACTCCTTGAGCAAACTACCCTGGAGACCGAACGCCTGGTCCGCGAAAAATTCAAAATGAAAAAACCCGGCGAAAAAATCATCATCCTTAAATAGCTCTATTTACACTATCTGCTGGTGAGTTCACGAGGAAGAAACTCCTCTGTTTACTCTGTCTCCTCCATTCATTTTTGTCTTCTTTTATTTTTATACATTTCTTATGCACGTTTCAGGAACGCTGATAGCACGAATGGTTTCTTCTGGATTCAATTACAGCTCTTTTGCCAAGTCCTGTTCCAGAAAAATCTTCAGGGTGAAATGTGGCTTATTTTCTTGAAAAGCCACAGCCCGGAGTTACTTCTTGACATTAAAGCGATGCTGAAGGTAAAGTAGTTGAGAGAAATTTTTAAATTATTTTTGACGAAGAATTTAAAGGTCGGAGGGAACGTTCAAGGATTGTTTCAGAATTCAACTTAGAAAAAGAGGGTTGATTCTTTATGAATGAGCAAATATTAACCGTAGAACAACTTCTTAAAGAATTATCGTAGACTCTGGATTTACAAATAAAAGCCGGGACTTCCGGATTGCATAACATAATCAGCTCCCCTGAGCTGAATCGACCCGGGTTAGCGTTTGCCGGGTTTTTAGAGGTCTTCTCTTACGATAGAATCCAGATACTCGGCGTGACTGAATTTTCGTACCTGAACAGTCTAAGCGTTGATGAACGTAAACGTCGGCTGGAAAATATCTTTCAGTACGAAATTCCCTGTTTTATTGTTACCTCTGGACAACATATACCCTCTGAATTCCTTGAGTTGTGTAACGACCATCATATTCCTATGTTGCATACAGAGATGCCGACTTCTCGATTTTCCGGGCTATTGAGTCATTATCTTGAACGCAAATTTGCACCCTCCTGTACGGTTCACGGGACGTTACTTGATGTGTTTGGTATAGGGGTGCTAATCGTTGGAAAAGCAGGTGTAGGTAAGAGCGAAAGTGCACTGGAGCTAATTGAGCGTGGGCATCGTCTGGTGGCTGATGATGTAGTGGTACTCCGCAGACTTGACAAGAACCTGCTCGTTGGCGGCAGCTCCGAGCTACTCAAACATCATATGGAAATTAGAGGTATCGGAATCATTAACGTGGAGGACCTCTTTGGTGTCGGCTCTGTCAGAGAAGAGAAAAAAGTCTCTCTCATTATTCGTCTTAAAAGATGGGACGATAAGGAAGAATATGAGCGATTGGGGATTGACCAGAATTACTGTAACATCTTTGACGTCAAGATTCCTGAATATACTATTCCAGTTGAGCCGGGACGAAATTTGAGCATTTTGATTCAGGTGGCTGCCCTTTATCAACGGCTTAAAGAGACAGGACGTAGTCCCGCTGAAAAATTTAATAAAAAACTCATTGAAGTCATACGTGAAAAAACCCCTCAGGAGGCTCTGGAGTCGCTGAGATTTTCCGATGATGAGCCAACCCCTGAACCCACACAACAGAAAAAAAATCCATCATAAAATCTATTCCTGGTCTCTGGATTTTATTTAGACACACACCATACCGGGTTTGTAGACCCCATTTTTGTAGCATTACCTAATTAAAGAGCGATTCCTTAAAACAACTTTATTTCTGTCCACAGGCAACTCGCTGAATAGCCGGAAGTACTCCTCTCTGCTTAATTCAGTATTCTCTGGCTTCAAAAATATTTTTGTATCTTTCTCAGGATATAGAAAGAAAGAAGAGACACCAAAACCTTGGACATTTATCTTTACATTGTCAAAGTAATATTTCTGTACCGTATCAAGAGAATTTACTACCCTATATTTGTCTATTTGTTTAGGGACATAACTCTTTTTAATAACTTCCACTGGAAACGGTAAGGAGTTAAACCTTGAATACTTCAACTCTAAATCAATTCCTAAATCTAATTTATTAGCCTTTTCAGAAACTGAATACGTATTGTTGGTAAACTGAATTTGTGCCTCAGGAAGCACTTTGTGAAAACTTATAACCTTTTCAATATAGCCATAAGTTTTATTTATCCAGAACTTCCGGATGAGATTTGAATACAAAGCCCTCTTAGGGGTTTCTTCCCACTTGATAATAACTTTACTTGTCTCTTCCCGTTGCGGATAAATCTGCACCAGACGCTCGTAACGAACGACAGCCTGATTACTATGATGCAAATTATCTTCTGTCACACTAAATTTTCTGAACTCACCTGAAGCATTCTGCCTGTCCTGAGAGACGCTCTTTAGAAAATTGAGAAAAATAGATGACCAATATAAAGGATGTCGTAGAAATATATCTACAGACTCCTCTGTCCAGTTCTGTTCAATGTCAATTGAACGATTTGTGATAGAGGGGTCTTCTAGAATCGTTACCTTAAGATTGTTGTGAAAAAAACTTAGTCTCTCAAACCCTATGAAAGAACAAAGAATGTACCGCGGCTTCTTCGTTTTAGTGGAAAGAGTAGGCTCAATCCTCTTGAGCAAGAAGGAGGGAAACTTACTGACAATTGTCTCTGAAGTCCCGTCCTCCGCCAGTTTTACCAGAACTGCTGATACTGCTTTTTTGTCTATTCGAACTGAATTGGTGTCGCAGTCAAAGGCATATCCTATCCTCCAGATTCTTTTCATATACAGTCCCTTATCGTTCAATTTACCTGAATGAGGAAAATACTCCACAAGAGTAATGTCTGCCGTCCCATTATGGATGGAGTTAATGTAGTTTTTTGCCTTTTTAACACATTCGGCTATTTCTGGTGGCTGGCAAAACGCCTCTATGAGGAAAAGAAAAAATAAAATAATGAAAAGATATAATGTGCCTTTTCTCATCCTTAAGCCACCGCCGGGCAAGAATGTGCTAAAGAGTCTCTTCTTTTTTGACCATTCTGGTATTGGCGTGTGTCCTGGAATAGAGGGATTGTACACTCTGGACTATACGCATATATAGTCTTTCTTTTCTTTAACTAAAATTTATTTTTTGCCTTTTTAAGGTCTGAGATTTCACACATATTATTTTTGATACCATATTTTCTGTCAAGACTTACGTAGTGTACTCCACCCATCCATACTACCTGGTTCTCTTGTCTTCAGCAAAAGTAATAGATGATTTGTTTTGCCTCAAATGCGATTTGGCATTTCCGCCTCGGGCGGCATTTTGCAAAATAATTATCATAAATTTTCAATACGATATATAACAAAAGACATTTACCTCGATTTATCTCCTGGATTTCTGGTCTCCTAATAGCTAAAAAAATTATAAGGAAGCCAGGAGACCTGGAAAGGTAAAATGGTAATTGGAACCACGAATAGGCCCAAATGGACACAAAAAAACAGTGCCATATCGTATAAGAACACGAAATCAGTGAGCGGATATGTCTGGTGATATATTAAGGGTTGATTTATGAGGGTGTTGTTTCGAAAAATTATTTTCTGGAATGGTTGATACAAAAGAAATACTGCGAAAGGTCAGGCGAATAGAGATAGTGACCAATCGGCTTGTAAACGACGTGATGGCAGGCGAGTACCACAGTGTATTTAAAGGCAGGGGGATTGAATTTGACGAGATAAGGAATTACGTGCACGGGGATGACGTCCGAACAATTGACTGGAATGTAACAGCCCGAACCGGGTTTCCCCACGTGAAGCGCTATGTGGAGGAACGTGAGCTGACGGTGGTGCTGGCAGTAGATGTAAGTGGGTCTACACTATTTGGTAGTCGGCAGGAGCTTAAGGTAGAACTTCAGGCGGAGCTGGCAGCGTTGTTTGCGTTCGCTGCGATAAAAAATAATGACCGGGTCGGACTACTTCTATTTACAGAGCAGATAGAGAAATTTGTCCCGCCAAAAAAAGGACGGCGTCACGTGTTGCGAGTCATCCGTGAACTTCTTGGATATGAACCGCAAAGACACGGAACAGATTTAAACGTTGCGCTGGAATATCTTAACAAGGTCTTATCCCGGAGGTGCATTATTTTTCTTATTTCAGACTTCATAGCGGGAGATTTTCGGCAGTTGCTGGCAGTGACCAATAAACACCATGATTTAATTGCCCTTGTGGTAATTGACCCCAGAGAGATGGAGCTCCCACCGGCAGGACTGCTACGTCTGGAGGACGCCGAGACAGGGGAAATAGTGACCATTGACACCAGCGACGCAAAAGTGCGGCAGGAGTTTGCCCGTGCTGCTCAAAAAGAACGGGAGGAAATTTTTGAGTTGTTTCGTTCATTAGGTCTTGATTTTATCAAAGTGGTCATAGGCGAGGATTACATCAAACCGTTAATACGTCTATTTAGAAAACGAGCAAGTAGATTTTAGTTATGAGGTACTGGAAATATATTTGTGGATTTCTTGTGCTTTATTTGATGTGTGCGGGGGCTGGTGGTCAATCTGTCCAGCCGCTCAAAATTACTACACGTGTGAGTAACGATACTGTTCGGATTGGTGATGTGTTTACGTATACCGCGGAAGTAGAATGGGCAGAAGAGATTGAGATAAAGGAGATTACAATAG
>JAGHBZ010000465.1 GCA_021160705.1 Candidatus Sumerlaeota bacterium | reverse complement strand
ACCCTATTATGCTTACTGACCAGAAAAGCCTTGCTCACATCCCGATGCTATTGCTTCCCGACGCCCGCAGTGTCCTGACTGTGGGGTTTGGCTCTGGTGGAGCGTCCTGGTCGTATACCCTCTACGATTCACTTGAAAGAATTGATTGTATAGAAATTTGTCCAGTAGTGTTGAGAGCTGCACCCTACTTGCTGGAATCAAATCACGGCGTGCTCAATCTCCACGACCAGCGTTACCGAATTATCATTGACGATGTGCGGAGTTATCTCCGGTTCACTGAGCAGACATACAATATTATTGCTACTGATTGTACTGACCTGCGCTATAAAACCAACGCCAACCTCTATGATTATGAATATTTCCAGCTATGTCGCAAACGTCTCACTGACAATGGTATGGTAGTCGTCTGGATGCCACTTGCTGGTCTGATGGAGGCGGATTTTCGGATGACTCTCAGGACGTTTTATCGGGTGTTCCCGGAAATGTCCATCTGGTATATGAACAATGAACCCACACACTATATTTTGCTTGTCGGCACAAAAAAACCTCTCAGGATTGATTACTCGGCGATGAAGAAAAAACTCCTTGCTGAACCTGATGTTAAAAATGACCTCTCGGAGCTGAATCTTGATGATGTGGATAAACTCCTGAGCTGTTTTCTTGTCGGACCAGACAAACTCCACTTATTACTCGGCAACGGGGATAGAATCAATACGGAGAATCGCCCATACCTTGAGTTTGATACCCCAAAGCAAGGGTATGGCGAACAGCCATTGGTAAATAATCTAAAGACGTTGCTCAGTTATCGGAGCGATATTTTCGCAATCATTAAAGAATCCAGTATAAGTGAGCAAAACCGCCAGCGTCTGCAGAAATTCGTCAACGCTGTGCCCGATGTGATTAATGGTATTCGTGCTTACCGATTGCTGGAACTCCAGAAGGCTGCCCAATACTGGCTCAATGCAAAAAAACTATGCCCGGAAGACCGTGCTGTTGCTGCCCTGTTGGAGTTTTATGAACTCCGCAAACGCATTGATGTATTCCCCTTTGAAAAATGGTCTAAACTTGAACTCGGCAAGGTTCTGTTTGTCCAGAAACGCTATGAGGAAGCAATCGTATGGTTTAAAAGCATTGTGCAGGATTACAACTCATCACCGCCTTCAGCATTCACTAAGAACGATTATGAGACTCTCCGGGATGCTTATAGTTATCTGGCACAATGCTACAATGCACTTGGAAAAGACAGAAAAGCACAGCACTTTCTCAATAAGGCTAAAAAAATTGAATCCTTGCTCCACAGGTAAAAACACTTGATTTCCACCCGCTCTTACGTATAATATAGTTTTTATATTACTGTTGTAAATTAGACAGAGCATTGCATTTTATTTTAGTGGGCCGTTAGCTCAACTGGTAGAGCAGCTGACTCTTAATCAGTAGGTTGGAGGTTCGAGTCCTCCACGGCTCACTTTTTTGTTATCAATTTTACTTATGTTATTGTCTTATAGGATTTTCTTCTTTGAGATGTGGGGAATATTTTTCTCTCACAGAGCTTTCCTGCGGAGGCTGTGAGTTTTCTTGTTCTCATCAATTCCGGTGCCTTTGCCCAGCCTACATATATGTCGTTTCTTTTTCGGAAGTATGTCAAGAAAAAGAGACGTGAGATATTTCATTTGTTAAATTTTGAGTAGAAAAAATTATAAACACCCACCCGTCTAAGGTTAAGATTGTCTTTTTTGTTGCAAGAGGACAGGAGCACACAGCACCCGCTTCCTGAAGAGCATTTTGTTTTTTTCTGGCGTGCTGTGTGATATAGCGGAATAGCAAGAAACAAGGTGTACGTTAGATATAGTCTCGGCTGGCGATTGTCAGGACGATGTCGTCAATAAGTTTTAATCGGGTGGAACTTGATACACTGAATGCATTAACGATTATGGAGTAATAGAGTTTCTGTCCACGTCGTGTGGTTACCACTCCAGTAAGACTATTAACGCCGCCGAGCGTTCCGGTCTTTCCCCAGATATGTGATGCAGCGCTGCGGGCTTCCGCTGTTTTCTGGAATCGCCAGGCAAGTGTGCCACTTATTCCACCACGGGGTAATGAATTGAAAAATATCTTTGCATCAATACGATGTGCCATATATTGGAGAAGTCTGACCAGCTGTACGCAGGAGACCCGATTAAGACGTGAAAGCCCTGAACCATCAATCATCACTGTGCCGGGTACAAAAATATTTTCTTTGTCCAAAAAATCAATCACCGCATTACACCCTGCGATAAAAGAACCCTCTCCTTTGACAATTTTCCCAATCGTTTTAAGCACCTGTTCAGCATAGAAATTCTGGCTTCTTTGATTAATCACCCTGATTATAGTTGCCATTGGCGGGGAGACATATGTATCCAGAATATGCAGGTCCTTGTGAACTGAAGTCTTGTCTTTCAGCTCATCTATATCCATTGCTTTACCTTTAATGGTAATACCTTCTTTCTCAAGGGTTTCTTTCAGGACTGTTACAAAATAAAGCGTGGGGTTATACACACTAGCCCAATCAGTGAGCCTCCTTTTAGCAGGTATAGTGCCTTCTGCACGAATGATATTACTTTTGTCATCCCGGAGGTATCGTATATGAAGCCTACCGCTTTTTTTATCTACTGTGGTCACATTGTTGATGAATGAGACATACTCAGTTGAAGGATTTAACTTAAAGAGCGCAGGTATGCCCGCTTTTCTTGCTCCACGCCAATGAATATCAACACAATTATCATTGAACGATAGCGCTGAGACCTCTGCCGAGTACCATTCTCCTCTCTCTGCAGGATACCAACCTTTGCCAAAATACTCGTCATCAAAAAAATCGTCATCCCCAATAATGTCGCCATATATCTTACGAATGCCGATTTTTCTTATCTCCTTAGCCCAGCGTCTAAATACCCACACCACGTCATCCTGCTTTCCTTCGGGATGGAATCGTCCGGAGATAGTAGGGTCGCCGCTTCCAATAACAATAATGTCTCCATTAAGCACTTTACCTTTGATAGAGCCGGTATATGCAATCCTCGTCTTATAGCAATACTCTGCACCAAGATAATAGAGTGCAGCGGCGGTAGTGAGAAGTTTATTACAGGATGCAGGGATAAGCGGTTTTCTGGAGTTATATGCAAAGATTTCTCTGCCTGTCTCTGCATCCACAATATATACACCTATTATCCCACCCCGAAGGTCAGCCCGGTTGATAATAGCATTAAGCTGGGTGCTTAATGTAGCAGTTGTATGCTCGGAAACCGCTACTGCATAACTTCCCGGCGTTGCTATTAATAACAAACACAACAGGTATGATAAATGAAAGGTAAATATGGTTTTTTTGCCGTCCATATATATCAGTCTCCAACGTCAAAGATAACGTT
>JAGHBZ010000481.1 GCA_021160705.1 Candidatus Sumerlaeota bacterium | reverse complement strand
TTCAATCCTTACTCAGGAGCACTCTACCCATCCAGCTACAAAATCCGGGATAAAAGACCCTCACATTAACTCACCGGGAGTGTGGGGTGGCGGATTTCTGATTTATTGTTTTTTATTCGTGACGATTGCATATTTTCTGCCTTTTGCGATGAGGCGAACGTTCTCAGAACTTTCAAGAAATTTAGACACTTCATCCGAATCAACGATGATAAAAATACCTGGCTCTTGCTTTAACTTCTCTATTGCCTGAGTCCTGCTCTTAATTCTCTCTATTCGTCGTTTCAGATAAAAAATTGCACTTGACGGAATGCGTTTACGTGAAATGTAGACCTTATCGCTCACATCCATTAATGGTAATGCTTTAGCACAGAGCGATTTCGTGGAGCGTCGATATGATAAAATTCCATCAGTTGCTGGTAGTATCAAAATCAATAGCAATATCCACCCTAACGAAAGGGCAACAAGAGAGTTGCGGGGTTTATGCGTTGGTGAAAACGAAATGAACGCATACAGACCGGACACAACAAATATCAATACACCTGCAATGGCAATGTTGAAATTATGAGTCGGGAGGTTGGTATGTACCACGAAGAGACCGCCTCCAATCAGAGCAATAACTCCCACTATCCAGATGAGAAATAGCATCACTTTTATAGACTTGACGGACGAACGATACCTGTCCCGTTCAGTAAACTCCACACCGAAGAAATTTGACGCACACCATAACGCCACGCATACCGCCAGTGCGGGTATCATCGGGAGAATATAGGTCGCCAGTTTTGAACCAGACAGAGAGAAAAAGACCAGCACCACAATATACCAGATGAAAAAGAAAAATTGTACTCGGGAGTCGCGGGCTAACTGCTTAAGTCCTCCTTTCAGCTGACACAGAAATACCTTTCCCATAAAAATTGACCAGGGGAAAAATGATACTATAAGCACCATCGGGTAATAATAGATAGGCTCGGCACGTTTATGATGAGTGCTGAAAAATCTGAGTATGCCTTCCTCAACAAAATAATATCGGAACATCCCCTTATGAGTCAGTCCGATGAGAATATACCAGGGTGCGTTAATCAGGAGTATAATGAGTAGTCCCCTGAGTAGTTTGAGCTGGCGAAAAAATCGCCTCTCCCCTATGGATACCAGAAATACAACCACCACAAGTAGAGGTACTATGAAACCTACATACCCTTTGGTAAGCGTTGCCAGTGCAAGTGATATGTAAAAAAGCCACAGATAAATCGGGCGTCGGTACTGATAAAATGTTATAAATGAAGCCAATCCTGCGGTGATAAAGAAACATAGGGTCATATCAGTATTTGATATTCGTGCAATAACAAGGTGGTGTGGCGATAGTGCCAGAACTATCCCGGCTAATAGCCCAATCAACGGCAAAAATAATGCACGACACAAAAAATATATAATCAGCACCACTCCTGTGGCAGCAACCGCAGATGGCAATCGCGCAGAAAACTCATTCACACCGAAGACCTTATAGCTGAGCAATATCAACCAGTAAACGAGAATAGGCTTTTCCAGTCGAGGTTCTTCATTGAGCCATGGCGTAAGCATATCGCCACGAACAAGCATCTCGCGTGCTGACTCCGCATAGCGTCCCTCATCTGGGTCAGTTAACGCCCTACTGCCTAACCGATAAAAAAATGAAAAAAAACAAATAACCAAAAGGATGAGAATATGATAGATTGTTATTCGGAAAGTATTCACGAGGACTCCTCAGACTTCGTTGCTGACTTCCTGGTTGCTGACTTCCTGGTCGCTGAGTTCTTGGTCGCTTTTTCCTGACGCATTCTTTTCAGAAACTCCTTTTTCTTTTCTTCCCACCATTTAATGCGTCGTTGTATTTCCCGCTCAAAACCAAACCCAGTAGGTTCATAAAACTTCCTCCGTCTCACACCCTCTGGAAAGTACTCCTGTGGTGCATAATGGTCCGCAAAATCGTGGTCGTACAGATACCCTTTGCCATAGCCCAGTGCCTTCATAAGCGAGGTGGGTGCGTTGCGAATAACAAATGGCACTGGTAGAGCACCTGTTGCCTGTACTTCATCCCGGACATCTTCATAGGCTTTATACACAGCATTACTTTTGGGTGCAGTGGCAAGATATAGCGCTGCCTGAGCAAGTGCCAGTTCACCTTCCGGAGAACCAAGCGAATCATAGGCATCTCGTGCCGCCAGTGCAACCACCAGTGCTTGTGGGTCAGCGTTACCAACGTCCTCAGAGGCAAACCGAATCATTCGCCGCGCTATATAAAGCGGGTCTTCTCCAGCCTCAAGCATTCTGACCATCCAGTAGAGTGCAGCATCCGGGTCGCTTCCGCGCAGACTTTTGTGAAACGCAGAGATTAAATTGTAATGTTCCTCGCCCATTTTGTCATAGAGGAGTTGCTGTCGCTGACTCACCTCTTTTACCACCTCCGGAGTCACGATGACTTTGCCCTGCTGAATACCCTGTCGGGCTTTTACTGCCTCTACACTCAACTCCAGCAAATTCAATGCACGGCGTGCATCCCCGTCTGAAAGGTGAATTATCAAATCCAGCGTAGTCTCGCTAACATCTACCTCTACTCCCCATTGTGCACGTTCCTCGTCTTTAAGCGCTCTATGGAGGATGAGTTTTAACTCCTCATCTGAGAGTCGCTTAAAAACAAACACGCGACATCTGGATAAAAGTGGTGCTATAACTGAAAACGAAGGGTTCTCTGTGGTGGCTCCTATAAGTATAATCGTGCCTGCCTCTACGTGTGGCAAAAACGCATCCTGCTGTGCTTTATTGAAACGATGTATCTCATCAATGAACAAAATGGTGCGACGATTTTGCGTCCGAAGATTTATACGTGCTCTTTCAATTATTGCTTTTACATCTTTTATACCGGAAGTCACTGCACTGAGTGCCACAAATTCAGCTTTTGTGGAGCTTGCAATTATTCGTGCAAGTGCAGTTTTACCGCATCCGGGCGGACCCCAGAATATCATTGAGCAGAGTTTATCCTGCTTGATTAGACTGCGCAAAAACGCTTTCTCCCCGACCAGCTCCTTCTGTCCAACGAACTCATCCAGACTGCGTGGACGCATTCGGTCAGCAAGTGGCACTCCACGCATGCCCTCCTCTTTTTTTCTCTCCATCTTTTCGAATAAATCCACCATTTGTCCTGCCCGGGCTTTGACACCTCTAAATTTTTCTTATTGTATAGTAATCCTTACCTGCTTTGCCAATAAAAAGTAACGGTCTGCTTTCTCTATACATTCGCAACTCCCGTAATTCTTTGTTTTACTCTCTGTGCATCCCCGGTGAGGAATTAATTTTATGTACGTTATTTTGCTCTGTTGCAAGGATAGAATCGGTGTATAAAACGATTATTTAGCAATGAGATGGTAGGAGTTGATTATCCCAGCCCTGCCAAAGACCCCCGCTAAGGAGTGCTAAAAGGCAAAAAGTTGTGTCCGTTTAGTCCGTTGTGTCGGTTTGGTCGGTTTAGTCGGTTTAGGTCGATTAGTCGGTTTATTAAGGTTCATCATCCTTATCGCCTACCACTAATCTCAAAATCTCTAAGATGCGCAAATGAGAGTTGACCTTCACAGGTTAACTCATATTCCCTGGCTTCCTGGTCTCCTTATAGAAAAAGAGTATCAATGTGGTGCGTAAG
>JAGHBZ010000374.1 GCA_021160705.1 Candidatus Sumerlaeota bacterium | reverse complement strand
TTAGACCTGAATATTTATTATTTTGACTGCTCCTGTGCTCCTGGATTCCTTATGAATTTTCTCTTATCTATAAGGAGACCAGGAAGCCAGGAAATAACAGTTATTCCTGATATATTACCCGTTTTACCTCCAGAGTTTTCTTAGCAAAGTTCAGTAACCACTCCCGTTACTCTTTTGCTTAGACCTGAATATTTATTATTTTGACCGCTTCTGTGCTCCTGGATTCCTTATGAATATTTTCTTATCTATCCGGTGCGTTCAGGATTATTTCATATCTATCCTGTGTATTCTGTCCATTGCTGGTTAAATTAACTCTTTCTCTAACCAGCTCTCAAAAAGCCCCTTTTCCGAACAATACTACATATATGGTTTTCAATAATATAGTTATGTCTAACAGCAGAGATTGATTGCGAATATAGTAAAAGTCATATTCAAGATTAAGATAGAGTGGTAGTTTTTTGCGTCCGGCAATTTGCCAGAGTCCGGTGATGCCGGGTTTCACATCAAGGCGACGTTTCTGCCATTCCTCGTAGCGTTCCGCAATAAATGGCATCTCTGGTCGTGGTCCCACCATACTCATATCGCCTTTAAGGACATTGAGCAGTTGTGGGATTTCATCAAGGCTGGTTTTTCGGAGAAGTTTCCCAAATCTGGTTATGCGTGGGTCTTCGGGTGTAACTGGTGCCTCTTCATACGGGTTCACATTATTATACATAGTCCGAAATTTATACATTAAGAAGAGTTTACCATCTTTGCCCACGCGTTGTTGTTTGAAAATGGCGGGACCCTTTGAATCTATTTTTATCAACACGATGATTATGAGCGAGGGGATTGCAAAGAGAATCAATAAAAATGACGCCACCACGATGTCCATCATACGTTTTAGCAATGCCTGCCAGGGGAGAAGTCCTCTTGTGGGCACCCGAACAATTGGGACTTCGTCAACTTCGTCTATTTTTACTGAACTGGTCAACACTCCAAACATGTCCGAGACCACACGGAACTCCACTCCGGTTGACTCACATCGCATTATAATGTTTATCAACTCTGATGATGGGAGCGACGGAATCGCGAGAAAGACCTGTTCTATGTTTTTAGATTTTATAATTTGTGGTAACTCGCTTATTTTCCCCAGTACAGGGATACCATTAATTTGCTGATTAATTTTACTCGGGTCATCGTCAACAAACCCAATGACCTTGAATCCACTCTCTGGATGGTTGATAATCTGGTCTTTTACTTTATTGCCAGCTTCTCCAGCACCCACAATAACCACTCTCGTGAGCCCATATCCTTTTGCAAGAAGTCTGCGTTTCAGGTAACGGATAAAGGTTCGTGTGATGTAGAGATACAGAAAAAGACCAATCGCAGAAAAGAGGATAACTGAACGACCTATCTCAAGATGTTTTACCAGTGTTGCAAGCGCCAGTAACCCCACCAGACTGACCAGTGAGGTCTTCAGGATTCTGACCACCATATCAAACCCGGAGGTCTTCTCGCGAAAATTGTATAACCGATAATATGCTGAGATGATTATACACAGTGCGAGCACCAATGGTGCGGCGCTCAAATAGCTTCGTACTGGATTTATCACCTTAGGGAAATACGGGTTTAACGTCACTCGTAGATAATAGCAGGCTATCCAGAGCAAAAAGAGAAAAATTGCATCAATGATGAGTAATAACCAGGGAAACCAGGTTGTTTTCCAGAATTGTCTCATATTACCGAAGCATCCAATTTTTATTGGCAGGACGGCTCCCGGGTATTTCAAAATCTACCTCTTCCTCCGGGAAGTACTCCTTGAACAACGGGTCACCACGCCGAATTTTTGGGCTCTCTGGAAACTTGTAGTATAAAGTCGCCAGCCAGTGCCGTGCCTTCTTATGCTCTTTCTGGAAATAGTAAAATACTGCGTGTCTATAATACACATAGTCCATTAATGGAAAATCTGGGTAGTTCTGCATAATCTGGTCTAACAGTTTAAGAACTACACTACCAGAGGTCAGTGCGTTACGGCGGAATTGGCGGAGTTTGTATCCAGAGAGGGCGTAAAGGCAATAAGGACTGAACAAACTTTTAGGATATTGGCTAACGAGCCTGTTATAGAGCGATTCTGTCGCCTTGCTTCCTGTTCCGGTTGTTAATTCTTTTGCTACTTCCTTGTTCTGGAGAAGTTTAAATGCCTCTTCATTTATTCCGTGCACTTTAACGATTTCTAAGTTCAGCGGCGGAAAGGTGACTATTCGGGGTATGCGGTCGTTTATTGTATAACGCATCCGAACCGCCAGAGTCATCTTGCCTGGAGTTGCGGTCAGAAATCCGTTCGGTGATTTCTCGTCGTAGAGCATAACATAACGGATTGTCCGTACATCCTGTGGGGCAAGCTTATAAACAGTGCGAGGATATAATGCTACTTTAAACACACCATGGTATCGCCAGGGGACCTCCTCAGGACGTATGATTCTAATCTCCACATCAGATGTCGGACTCAACACCGCTCCGAACTGAAGTGGGTCTTTTGTAATATTTTTTACCCGCATCTCAAGGATTATGGGTTCGCCACAAATATATTTTTGTTTGTTGGTCTTGATGCTAATTTCAACGTACTTCTCTGAACTCTTCTGCGGCTGAGGAAAAGGCATCTGTCCATACGCATACATTACTCCAGAGACCGCAATCAATAACCACACCAATAACATCAACTTTTTTCCCATTCTCTTTCTCCTTCGGTATTTTTTGGTTTTTTGGTCGGTAGCCTCACAAAGTTAATTATATCTTTATAAGACGTCCACCCACCCCTATTCAAGTGGAATCTTGAGGAGTGCTTTAAGATTTCTCTCTGCCTGTTTATTATGCGGATTAAATTTAAGCACTGTTCTGAATTCTTTAATTGCACGAGGATAGTCCTGATGACGCAGATAAAAAATACCCGCTGTGGAATGTGTGTCCTCGCGGTCAGGGTACCGAGTGAGCAACTTCTTTACGAGTGGGATTGCTTCAGTGCTCCTGCCCATCTCGTCGTAAGCGCGTATGAGATTTGTCATCACAGCAGGCGACGGTGGCGAGACGCTCATTGCTTGTTCCCAGAGCCGAATTGCCTCTTCTTTGAACCCCAGCTGATAATAAACCTCTGTGGCATTATTTACTATTGCGAGCAAAGCCTCAAGATTCTGGCCGTAAGCACTCGCCGTCAGTAAAATGTCTTCTTCAATTGACTTAGTAAAGAACTCCCTGAGAGCCTTTATTTTCTTTCTAATCCAATCATCTGAGACAACACTCCCCTTGCCCATTATTTCCCAGATACCGGGTGTCACAGGCGAGAGCACATATCTCTCCTGAAGATGTGAATTAAGGACAAATATGCTGTCGGCAAAGACTCGCCTCTCTTTGAGAAAATCCGTAATGTGGCTGAGAAGAGCGGTGCGAAATGATGGGCGTCGTGGGTCCTGCCAGCTCAACACATAATCCGCTAATGCCGTAAATCCTTTGTGCTGTGCCTGAGTATAGTATGTCCCGAATGGGTCGAGGATTATTACATCAGGGCGTCGCCCACGACACCATTGTTCATAGAGGCAGATATTTACTGAGTTGCCATTCTCCAGAACAAGCAATGCTCTGCCGGGTAAAGAATCAAGAATTGTAGTTGCCATTTTTTCCGGGAACGAGGATTTTCTGGCTCTCGCAATTTTGAGACCACTCCCCGCCAGCCAGAGAAAGTTAATCAGCAGGAGAATAATTATTAAGGTTCGTCGTTTAGTAAAGTGGAGAGTCCCTATGGTTGCCAGAAACCCCAGCATTAAATATGCAGGGAGAAAAAAGTGGGGTAGCCATTCCACGTAGCGCAGACTGAACACGATGTTTGTAACCACTACATACCCGGGGATGAGCCAGATTTGCCAGCCCTTTCGGAGTGAAGTGCTGGTCATAAACCCGAGAAGTCCTGTAATCAGAAGTACTACCGGAAATTCATAAATGAACATACCTGCAAGACGAACCAGACGATATGGAAAGAACACAAAAGGGATGATTAACTTTGCACCCTGATATTGACTGCCAGTGATATGTGCAATAAGACGTGGCAGAGTGTCAGGTTTGCCCCAGTTTAATATGGGTGAACCGTGTGCTCGAAATGGTAAAAACAAAAATATCAGTAGACCCAGAAGAAAAAAAACTCCACTTACCAAGACGAGGCGCGGTAGATTGCGTAGTCTCACTGAAATTATTAGCACTGCTATGAATATCGGCACGTAAATAACCAGCGGGAGATAAACTGAACAGGCAAGCCCGAGTGCCAGAAACCCAGACGCCAGATAATTTAATCGTCTGGAGATAATCCAGCATTGATAAAAATAAAAACCAAGCAGAAAGAGAAATAAACCCAACGTATACACCTCAGGCACCGCTGAATAATGCCAGAAGGATGCACCTATGCCGATGCTTGCTACTGACAATAGGACTGGAAATTTGCCCCGGAGGGGTAAAGATAAATGATTAAAGGCATAATAGACGGTTAGAAAAAGCAACCCGATGCTCAACCCCCCAAAGACCGCTGAAAGACATCCCATACGGAACGCAACATCTCTGAGCGGGATGAATGAAAAAATCCTGCCTATTGCCACATATAACGGACTCCCCGGTGGGTGTGCAATCCCAAGAAATCGTCCTGCCAGACAAAACTCCCCTGCATCTTTCCAGTATATCCCTGACGGGATGCTCGCAATATAAATCCCAATTAAGATTACAATTAACAATATGAAAGAGTAGACAGAGAATAACTCTTTTATGCGCGGACATAATGGCATTGCTTGCTAAATGCTAAATAAAAAGAACCGGAGTGCAAAAAAGTGCGAAAAAGAACACTCACTTTATTTTGACCGAGTATTCCGTATTACTTTTCTATTTTTTATAGCGACTTCCGAACACTATAAATCGCCAGCAGATTCAAGCATCCGCACTCCATATTCTCACTCTACCTCCCCTATAAAATCAGAAATTTTCCTCCCTCATCACCCCCCTCCATCCTCCCATTATCATTCCCTTCACCATTACACATAACGTTCTAAATGTATGCAAAGTACCGATAGCAC
>JAGHBZ010000384.1 GCA_021160705.1 Candidatus Sumerlaeota bacterium | reverse complement strand
TCTTCGTCAGAATATAATACAACTTTCTATATCGAAAGCGAAAGAAAAAATGATAATTTACAATGCTACCATCCTGACATTTAATGAGAAGAATGAGGTAATTAAAAACGGCTCGGTCGAAATAGAAAACGGTAAAATAAAGTCAATAAAAAAACAAGCGAAAATTGGAAAGGCAAAAAATGAAGGTGCGAACAGACAACGCAAGAGGATAGATGCAGAAGGCAGGGTGCTTATGCCCGGACTGATTAATCTGCATATGCACCTGTACAGCACGTTTGCACGTGGTATTGCATTGAAGAGGTCGCCGAAAAATTTTGTTCAGCTCCTTCGCTTTTTGTGGTGGCGATTGGATTCAGTGCTGGGCGAGAAAGACGTCTATTACAGTGCATTAGTCCCGCTTGTGCAGGCAATACGAAGTGGTGTGACCACATTGGTTGACCACCATAGTAGCCCCAGCTTCATTTCAGGTTCACTGGATGTGCTCGCAGAAGCCTTTCAGCAGGCTGGACTGCGTGGATGTCTATGTTTTGAGGTCTCAGATAGATTCGGCAAGGAACGTACAGAGCAGGCAATCCGCGAAAACCTCCGATTTATTGAGAGAGTCAATCGCTGGCGACAACAAAGAAATCCACAGGCTCAGATGATAACAGCAAAGTTCGGTCTCCACGCCTCCTTTACACTTAGTGCGAAAACCCTGAAGAAATGCCGGGACGCTGCAGAGGCGCTCTCACCTGAGATTGGGTTTCATATCCATTGTGCCGAGGATATAGCGGACGTTAACGACGCACTTAAAAAATATAAAAAACGAGTCGTGGAACGCCTCTACGAGAGTGGAATTCTTGCTCCGGGCACCATAGCAGCTCATTGTGTTCACATAAATGATAAAGAAATTGACCTCCTGAAAAAGACCAAAACCATAGTCGTGCATAATCCTCGCTCTAATATGAACAATGCAGTGGGTGTGGCACCAGTGATAAAAATGGCAAAAAAAGGCGTTCGGCTGGGGTTAGGAACCGATGGTATGTCAGTCAGGGTACAGGATGATTTTCTGGTTGCGCCCCTGCTCCAGAAAATCAGTCTTGCACAACCAGACGCAGGACTCACAGAATCATATAAGGCATTAATCAGCACAAACGCAGAGGTTGCCAGCGAAATGTTTGGGGTTAAACTGGGAGCGATTCAGCCAGGTGCCGCTGCTGACCTCCTGTTAATAGATTATTTCCCACCCACACCCATCACCCCGGATAATCTTGCAGGTCATCTATTCTTTGGGCTTTTTGATGCCCCTGTGGACACTACTATCGTTAATGGCAAAATCCTTATGCATAACAAAAAACTTCTGACACTGGACGAACAATTCATCTCCGCTAAAGCACAGGAATATGCCCGTCGGCTCTGGCAACGATTCTAAAAGACCTTCTGAGACTACAGAAACATCCTGATAATCCCGGTGCGTTTGCACCCGGCTACATACAGGTCGCTCCTTCTGAACCGTATCAAAGAAATTAAATGCGACAATCTTCAATGTAATTATAAGGACAAAATTGTGAAGAATTTATTATCAAGAGGCTAATGAGAAAGTGATAGCTTACCCAATAATGGAGAATTCCGAAAAATTACCTAATGATTATAGATATACTATTTTATGATTGCTTCTTATTATGAACTTTCAGTATGAATTATTTAGAGAAGCTTATATAAGGTTATATCAATGCTTGCTCGAGTCATAAGCAACGCCACACTTGGGATTGAGCCATTCAAAGTAGACGTAGAAGTTGACGTCTCAGAAGGGCAGTTTGCATTTAATATCGTTGGACTGCCAGATGCCGCAGTGAAAGAGAGCGTTGACCGCGTAAGAGCCGCTATCAGAAACAGCGGGTTTAGATTTCCTGTAACCCGAATCACCGTGAACCTTGCACCTGCTGATACTCGCAAAGAAGGTGCTGTGCTTGACCTGCCAATTGCTATCGGAATACTGATGTCGCAGGGCGTGGTCAAGCCTGACCGTGTAGACGACCATTCCATTATCGGCGAGTTGAGTCTTGATGGGAGAATTAATCCAGTCGCAGGAATGTTGAACCTGGCGATTGGTGCACGGGCGGCAAAGTGCCGTGCTATTATTGTTCCTGCTGACAACGCCAATGAAGCCGCAATTGTGGATGGCGTGGACATCATCCCTGTCTCTTCGCTTAAACAGGCAGTAGCGTATCTTAATGGCAACATTGAAATTTCACCGCACCGGATTGACCTGCACGAATCATTTCAGTCCGCAAGCAAGTATCTGGAGGATTTCAGCGACGTCAAAGGGCAGGAACACGCTAAAAGAGCCCTTGAAGTGGCTGCCGCTGGTGGACACAACATTATTATGATTGGTCCCCCAGGTGCCGGTAAGACTATGCTTGCACGGCGTCTGCCGACTATCCTTCCGCCGATGACCATTGAAGAATGCATTGAAACTACACGAATACATAGCCTCGCTGGAACTCTTAGCAAACACCGTTTCCTGATGGCGACCCGCCCGTTTAGAGCACCTCATCATACCATAAGCAATATTGCCCTCATTGGCGGCGGTACCACCCCAAAACCCGGTGAAGTCTCCCTTGCACATAACGGAGTACTTTTCCTTGACGAGATGCCGGAATTTCATCGGTCTGCACTGGAGGCAATGCGACAACCTATTGAGGATGGGGTGGTCAACATCTCACGCGCTACTATGTCAGTGACTTTCCCCTCACGCGTAATCCTTTGCGGCGCTATGAACCCCTGTCCCTGTGGATACCTGACCTCACCTGACAAACAATGCGTATGCACCCCGGCTCAGATACAAAAATATTTTAATAAGATTTCAGGTCCCTTAATGGACAGGATTGACATACATCTTGACATCCCGCCGGTTCGTGCAGAGACGTTGACACGGGGTAAAACTACCGGTGAGTCCTCTGCCAGTATACGTGAACGTGTCGTTTCTGCGAGAAACCGCCAGCTCCAGCGCTACAAAAATCTCAAAGGCATATATTGCAACGCACATCTTGGTACACGGGCGTTAAATAATTTCTGTCAGATGACCGACGAGGCTAAAGCCATCCTGGAGACCGCAATTAACTCAATGGGACTGAGTGCACGGGCTTATGACCGCATTCGTAAAGTGGCTCTGACCATTGCTGACCTTGAAGGTGTGGATGTCGTCCGACCCGAACACATCGCCGAAGCCATCCAGTACCGCTCCCTTGACCGCTACCAATGGCTGTGAAAAATCCCACTTGCAAAAAAACTTGAAATCCTAAATAAACTCATAGATTAATGAGTAACTTAAAAATGAGTACGTAATCCAGAGTGAAATTTATGGAGATATTATTGAAGATAGTCGGCTTGATAAGAGATGGGTGTATTACTATTTCTACTATTATTGGCTCTTGTGTGGCGTTAAAGGGACTTTCTATTTGGCGTAAAGAACTGAAAGGAAAAACAGAGTATGAACTTGCCCGAAGGATGTTAATATCGGCTTATAAATGGAAAGACGCAATGGAGTTTGTTAGAAATCCTTTTACGTTTACTTTTGAGTATGAAGACCATCCTCTTGACCAGATTAATTCGAATAAAACTGCACAAGAAGAAAAATATAAAGAATTTCTTCATATTTATGAAAACAGATTAAAGCCCGTTGTCGAGGCAATGCGCGATTTAAAAATTGGAATAGCAGAAGCAAAAGCCCTCTGGGGGGAAGAAATGGAAGAGTATATTAAACCTTTCAGGAAATGTGTTTCTAAATTCATGTAAGACTGGAGTCAAGTCTAGACTGGAAATTCATAATTCCATATGACAAAACAGGTCGGTAGACAACCAATATAAAGCAAGAATGGAAATATGGGTTTTGCAGAGAGAATATTTTTATTAGGTATAATGTTTCTTGTAGTTTATTTTATTGTGGAATTCGTTGAAGATCTCAAGCGAGACAAGCTTTTTAGAGAGCAAGAAAAGAAAAGGAAAGAGGAAGAAAGAAAACTTTTTGAAACAACAATTAAGTATAAGTATTTAAATCAATACAATTATTTTATTAAAATATGTGAGGAAAAATTTCCATTTTTAATGTTAAACCTCCCCCCTTTTGATAAATTTTGTGAAGACCAATTAAACAATTTATTTTTTTCAATACAAAATTTTGATATTGAATTAAAAAAATTACTAAAAGACTCTTTTAAAAACGCTTATCTAAATGCACAATTGAAAATTCCTTCTAATAGATCACCTTTACCAAGTGTATCCAATGGTTTTAATTATACGAATAAATCTAATAATTGGGAAAATATACGCAAGGCTGTTATCATTCGGGATTCATATAGATGTCAACGATGTGGAATCAGGTTAGAATTAGAAACTGCTCATGTTCATCATATTAAGCCCCGGGTAGAAGGAGGAGATAACTCATTTGAAAATTTGGTCACACTTTGTTATGATTGTCATTATTTAATGGGTAAGTATCATTCTCATATGAAAGAAAGAGTCAAATTCGTCATTTCGGCAAGGAAACGTATTCATACTCTATATTGTCCTATGCATAAAAAATCCGTTAAAAAAACAATAGTTTTTGAAACCTATGAGTATTTGATAAAAAAAGGATATACTCCGTGCAAAATTTGTAAACCTCAGAGAGTACAAGAAGAAAAAAAAGAAAGAATTTCATTTAAAGCTCTTGGACTTTGTGATGAAATAATAGAATCTTTATGGAATAATTTGAAAAAATAGTTAAGTAGATGTTTTTTTATCTTTTAGTTTGTTGATTTGCTGAGGCTATCCAGTGCGGTTTTCTTGGCTGCTAACGATGGCTGTAGTATGGCTGTAATATGATAGAAATGTAAGAAGAGGTATATTAAAGGTGTTATTATGAATAAATTAAAACCAAGTTCTCTTAGGTGGTGTCCCGAAAGTGGTGGAAAAAGGAGGCTTATCCTCGTAGGATTGAGATTAAATTTTGAATCCAAACAAAAGGAGGATAAGCCTATGAAAAACAACAAAAAAGCTAAACGACAAGATTGTA
>JAGHBZ010000200.1 GCA_021160705.1 Candidatus Sumerlaeota bacterium | reverse complement strand
TGCATTCAGGAGCTGGCTTTTGCTGAGGCAGGATATTATCCAGAGGGACAAGCGTCAGGTTATACCGATAAGCAAAATACGTAAAACTACTGTGAACCACGAATAGCCTGCGTTGTGAGAGTCCAGCAAGTTTACGGTCAATCCAGAAGTGGAGTTCGGTAAGTTGTTTCATATAGCGCTCAGCATTAGCGTGAAAATACTTATCAGCGGAAGGGTTAATTGTACTCAGCGCATCAGCGATGTGAAGTACCATCTGTTGAGCAAGAATGGGGTCAAGCCAGATATGCGGGTCAATATTGAGTGAGCTGGCTTGATGCGAGGCGAGTGTCTGGTCATAATCAATATGATGTTGGGTGCCATAAGGTTCTAACGCTGGCATTCTTTTTGAGAGCACAACGATAGAGGGCTTTTTAGTGGCGTGGGTATGGAGGATTGGATTAAGCCAGTCATCCAGTCCGCGATTAATTTCAAAGACAATATCGGTTTGTGATATGCGTTGGCGGAGTTCTGGCGAAAGGGAAAAGTTTTGATGAGGGGTATCCGGTGCGGGCAAATAAATGACCTCCACTTTGTCGTCACCGACCTGTTTGACCCAGTCTACAAGCGGAAAGACCGAGGCAAGGGCAACGATTTTTTTATTCTCCTGTGGTCTGTTCGGTGAACAGGCGACCAGCAGACAGACCACTCCCAGACTCCACCAGACATTTATGAACTTCAGATACCTCTTCATATTACGTAGCAATTATCAACAATGTCTTTCAAAACCATTTACCTGCACAGAGATTTTTATGTCAAGACAATGGATAGAATAAGACAGGAAGGTTTTCAGGCATTTTAGTTGACTTTTTTGACTGACGGATAAGGCTATATTATATAAGCTTGTGGACAAAGGAGGGAGAAAATGAGTGGTGGAATCACATTATTACCACTTGATATTGTGGTGCTGGTCATTTTTGCAGTAGGGATAACAGCGCTTGGGCTTTATTTTACGCGGTTACAGAAGACCACGAAGGACTATTTCCTTGGCGGGAAAAATATTCCGTGGTGGGCAGTAATGGTCTCCATAGTAGCGGCGGAGACCTCAGCGGCAACGGTGATTGCTGCGCCAGCCTGGTCTTATGCACCAAAAGGAGGTAGTCTGGTTTTTCTTCAGATAACCGTAGGATACCTGATGGCGCGAGTGCTGATAGCGTTGATTTTTGTGCCGCCATTACGGCGTCGGGAATATTTCTCGGTTTACAACTTCTTACAGGACAGATTTGGAGCGTCGGCGCGGAGTCTTGCAGGAGTGGTGTTCTTTTTTACGAGGGCGCTTGCCACGGGTATACGTGTATATATTCCGGCAATAGTAATTCAGCAGATGATACCAGCGTTCAGTTTTGACCTTTGCGTATTGTTAAGTGTAGGAATAGCATTGCTTTACACCACATTTGGCGGGTTCAGGGCAGTGGTCTGGACGGACGTCCTGATGTTCTGTATATATCTGATTGGTGGGGTACTGGCGATTCTGACGGTGCTACATTACGTACCGCTGAAAGAGGCAATAGCGACCGCTGCGGAGGCGAATAAATTTAAACTTTTGGACTTTAATATATTTGACCTTACAAGAAATTATACAGTCTTATCAGGGTTTATAGGTGGTACATTTCTGTCAATGGCGACCCACGGCACAGACCAGGCAATCGCCCAGCGACTCCTTGCCTGCCGAACAAAATCTGATAGCCAGCGAGCAATTATCGGAAGCGGAATAATTATCATCCCACAGTTTCTCTTTTTTCTTTTTCTGGGTGTGATGCTGTATGCGTATTATGCTAAAGTAGGAATACCGGCTCTTGCTAAACCATCAGATGTATTTCCACATTTTATAGTAAACGTGATGCCACACGGTGTTATAGGGATTCTGCTTGCGGCGATACTTTCGGCATCTATGTCAACAACGTGCAATGATATGAACGCCCTGGCGAACATCAGTGTTAACGACTTTTACCGGCGCCTGTTTCGGAAGGATGCAGTGGAGAGAGAATTGCTATTGGTGAGCAAATTGATGACAGTGGTCTGGGGAATAATCCTGATATTTATAGCCTATCTGCCCCGAATACTTCCGGAAGAATGGAAATTGCTTGATATATGTCTGGCAATACCATCGTTGTTTTACGGGGCGCTTCTTGGTGTGTTCTTGCTGGGGTTCCTGACAAGACGAGCAAAGGAGACAGGAGCGATTATAGGAGGTGCACTGGGCATAGTTGCGGTATTTGCAGTGGCGATGCCGCCGCAGCTGGCGAACTGGTTTCCCGGGCTTGTGCCGGAATTTTTTCACACCTATCCCAAGATAGCCTGGCCTTGGTGGTGTCCGTTAGGCACGACAGTGACGTTTGTTTTCGGCTATCTCATTAGTCTGCTCAGCTCTCAGAAGCCGACTTCAGAGTAAATTCCGGAACAAGTCCATAGAAATAGAGTTTCAAAGACAAAGACTGAAAAACTAAGCTTAAAAAGTCTATGGTTATTTTTGAAATAATCAAACTGGGAATACTCTTCGGATTAATGTTGTTCCTGCCGGGTATTGTTATTTTACTGGGAAGCCGACGGTTTCGTGGAGTTAGTCTGCTGGCTATCTTTTCTTACGGTTTTGTGATTTCATTGCTTATAATGAGTGTGTGTGCAGTCGGAGGAATCCTGCTGGAAGTAAAGAAGCAGGTTTTTGTTTACGTTGAAGTAATGATAATAATTGTCTCTGCGATAGCAGGGATTTTTCTGCTCTCAGGAGTCAGAGCTGAGGACTGGAAGAGATGGGCGAGCAGATTATCCCACAAACTCCGACCAGAGGATTATGCGTTTTTTGCTATTATGATAGCGGTGTTTGTGTTGACGCTGTATCGCGGTGCGTTTTTAAAGTTTGGCGACGTCTGGCTTCATATTGCATACACGGTCAAGTTTTGCCACTCAGCGGTAATGAATGCCTCCTATCCGTTTTTTCGTGATGTGCCCGTAGATATAAATTATGGGTATTGTCCGCTGTATCCAATATATGCATTGTTAGGCGAGTTGACAGGGAGAAAGGTGTTGTGGGTGTGGTATTATTTGCCGGCGTTATTTGCGCCACTTGTGCTTGCGGTGAATTATTATTTTGCCCGACTGCTCACCCAGAGCAGATTCGTGGCGCTGGTCTCGGTCGTATTTTTAATCTATTTTACGGGGATGCTCGGAGGTGTCTTTTTAGGATTTTCCGTCTCTGCTTATCCTCGCAATATCGGAGTATTAATTTTATTTCCGTTATTGTGGTTGTTGACACTGCAGACCATCAGGGTGTTTAGCCGATTGAACGTAGTTCTGTTTATCATTGGTTTTATCTCACTAATAGTAATTCACAAGCTCACCGCACTACATTTTGTGATTGCGTATGTGGTATTTGCACTGGTGGTCACGGTAAGTAGAGCCGGACGTCCGTCGGAATGGTATAAGAGATTGTTGTTGCTTTTCGGGTATATGATAATGGCATTGATGGTATATGTTCTGTTAATTCCGATAGAGCCGGTGAGTAATCCAGTACATCTTGAGTTCCGCGGGTTGGAGACCTGGCGAATTGGCAGGACATTGTTCTATATTGCGGCGCCTCACATATTTCTATTTCAGGCTGGTCCGATTACCGCACATACCCCGGCTACTCCGTTGCCACTTTTTTCTTATCTATTATTGCCGGGCTTGTTTCTTTCGCCAAAGCGGAATTCGCTGGGCAAGTTACTTCTTCTTGCCAGCGTAATATTATTACCTGTCACTATTTTTAATCCACTTATTTTCCCGGTTATGGCGAAATTAATGACCATTGAGGGGAGTGTGCGTCTGGTTCAGATAATTCCCTATCATTTAATTTTTCCGTATTGTCTGTATCTAATTATCCAGAACATATTAACCGACCTGTACCAGACGCTCCGACATCGTGAGAATCGGTATTATATCGCAGGGGTCATCTCGCTCCTGACCATAGTGTTTCTATCAATCTGGGTGGGAACAAAGAACCCTCATAAAGGCAGGTTGTTAAAGACCGAACAGGAGGTCTTAAGGCTTGAGCCCCTGTTTCAGGCTGGAGAGTATATTAATGAAAATCTTCAAGTAGACAGAGAACGGCTGCTCTCAGATTTCTATTCCTCTTATATTATAAGCGGATTAACGAATATAGAGGTAATGGGGATTCCTGAGACAATGAGTGCACCCAATCACCCATTTATAAGGTCAAAGAATTTAGTCATCTACCGTTTCTTCTCGCCGCTCTCCTCTGCGGAGCAACGTATTGCGCTGGTGAAGAGACGAGGTATCACGCTCGTTCTTCTCAATTTCAATGCGGTAAATCCCCTCATTGCGAGGCACTTAGAAAAAGAATTCGCTGAACATCCAGAGACGTATCGTTTACTCAAGAAATTTGACTCCTTGATATTATACCGAATACAGAACAACGAGACGAAACTTAAAAGAGGTTCACAAATATAGATGACTCTCTATGTACCCTCCATAGCAAGGTTACGTGGAGTGGATTGGGCGCTGGTAGGGATAGTTGTACTGCTAAACGTAATCGGATTAATCACACTGTGTGGAGTAATGGTGGATGCACCGCACTGGATGCGTCGGCTTGTCTGGCGTCAGGTGCTCTGGTCGTGTGTGGGGATAGTTCTTTTATTCTCGGTAATTTATATTGGCTATGAGAGGATACTTCGTTCAGGAGTAATGCTCTACGTGGTGGGTATAGGGCTGGTTATGTTGCCGATATTACTGGGTATGCGCCGTAAAGGAGCGTCCAGCTGGTTGTTTTTTGGTGGGTTAAGTATTCAGCCATCGGAATTCGCCAAGCTGGCATTAATAGTTATGCTTGCACGCTATCTTGGTGGACGTAGCAGACAGGAGTACCTGAGATTTTTTGACCTGATAATCGTAGGCGTCCTGGCGCTTATACCAACGCTCATTGTAGCACGCCAGCCAGACCTGGGTTCAGCGGTCATCTTTATAGCCATTGCTCTTAGTGTTGCGTTTGTTGCAGGAATGAAGCGGCGCTGGATAGCGTTGCTGATTGTAGCAATGCTCCTTGGGGGTGTTTTGATTTATCCACACCTGAAACCATATCAGAAGGACCGGCTTAAGGTCTTCCTGCATCCCTGGGATGATTCGTTGAGCAAAGGGTATAATATAGTGCAGTCAGAGATAGCAATTGGCTCAGGGGGGCTATTTGGCAAAGGGTTTGGAAAAGGTAGCCAGACACGATATAGATTTTTACCTCAGCATTACACCGATTTTATCTTTGCGGGATTTGTGGAACAGTTTGGGTTACTCGGAGGCGTATTACTCATACTGCTCTATGTCTCGTTGCTGTATCGTTTGCGAAAAATAGCCATCAGGTGCAAAGAGGCAACTGCTTTTTTCCTGGTTGTAGGTGTAATGGCATTGCTTGCAACACACGTGGTACTTAATATTGGGATAACAATGGGCTTACTCCCGGTGACCGGGCTCCCATTGCCCTGGCTGAGTTATGGTGGCTCATCATTAGTAAGCAGTTATTTAGCAGTTGGATTAGCGTTGACAACAAGACAGCATAGACGTATATTTTCCATATAGCAAATATAAGGGATAAAGTGTATAGGATTTTGTAACGATACTATTAATAGGAGAAGACATTTTAGGATTTTCGGGGGTGCGTAGTAAATACAACAAAAGCACTCACGAAAAAACAATAATCAAGAAAGGTGAAATATTATGTCAGAGAGATGGCGAATAATGGTCGTGGATGACGACGATGAGGTTCGTTATCTAATCACGACAGCATTATCCACGAAATATGAAGTCGTGGAGGCAAACAATGGACTGGATGCATTAACCAAAATAGAGTTTGCAGAGCCTGACCTTGTCATAATGGATGTAAAGATGCCATTAATGAATGGGTATCAGGCGTGTGAAGCTATCAGGAGAAACCCCAAGTATGAAAAAATAAATGTGATGTTTCTTTCTGGAATAGACGACAAAGAGCATATCAAAAAGGGATACGAGTCAGGAGGGTATCTGTACTTAACGAAGCCAATAGAGCCAGAGCGACTATTAAAAAACGTCGACCTTTATTTTGAAGAGAATCCGCCGCCACGTCGAAAAAAGCAACTTACCATTGAGGAGATAAAACTAAAAGAGCAGGCTCTGAGCAAAGAGGCTACCGGAGAAGCGGTTGCGGATGTGGTTAGCGAAGCGGTAGTTACAAAACCAGCTAAAAAACCAGTGGAGCCGGAAGATGTCGTGAGAAAATCACTGGATGCTTACCCGGAACACGAACGACCCCGGGTAATGGTGATAGACGATGACCCGGATGTCATCACGCTTGTCAGACTGACGCTCCAGGGACGTGCTGAAGTGGTCTGGGCTACGGATAGTGTAGCTGCAATAGAAAAAATCGCCCGATATGAACCTGACCTCCTACTGCTGGATATAATGATGCCGAAATTCAGTGGGTTTCAGCTATTACAGACAATTCGTCGTAATCTGGTCTTTAAAGATATGCCAGTTGTGATAATCTCTGCCAAGAGTAGCGCAAAAGATAAACAATATGCTACCCGCATAGGAGCAGATAAATATTTAACCAAACCCTTTTCGCCTTCTGATTTAATTAATACTCTAGAATATTTTGCCAGAACGGGTAGATTTAAGATAAGGCGGAAAAAATTGAGTTATGATGCAATTATAGAAATGGAATCCAAGATGGGCATTGAAGAAATGGAGGAACGAAAATTTCTCAAGCGTGGTGAAAGAAGACCAGAACTTGAGGAGTTTATCCGAAAAGAAATGATGGATAAAAATGATGTAGAATAAATAGAAAGGATAAAATAGGAGAACTAAGAGCGAAATGAAGTGAGTAAGATATTGGCAACAGCTAAGAGAAGTGCGGAATTGGAATAAACAGGACACTATTTCTATAAAATCAGCAGGTATGGGTCCTGAATGTTGACGTTTGTTCACCTGTCTGTCTGGGTGAAGCCGTAATCAACACAGCCGAGCCATAAATAAGTTCTTCTCCGGGACCAGCTTTTGGCATCCGGTCAATTACCCACACTTTTATTA
>JAGHBZ010000454.1 GCA_021160705.1 Candidatus Sumerlaeota bacterium | reverse complement strand
TACTCTGGAGAGTAGCACGTGGAGTTCAAATTTTCGCGCCAACTCCAGATAGAGCGCCATAAAAATAACGTCGCCCATCCCGATAAATGGACGCAACCAGTATGGAAGAGTGGTGGGTTCAATGGTGCTCGCTCCTAATAAAGGATAAAATAATAAGAAATGCCGCATCACCTCCGGAGGCTGGGTTGAGATATAATACGCCGGACCATAAGATGACACACTCCAGAGGTCAGCAACCATTGCTACCAGCGCAATTGGCACAATCCAGCTGCGCTGGGCAACAAATGATACAATTAATTTACCAAGAAACACACCTATGAAAATGATAGATAAATCACTCACAAGAAAACTCCAGCTGAAGCCGATGGAATCAAGTTTAGAAGAGTAATGGTCTGCGATTACCATAAAAAACAATACGACCAGGATTTTATCGTTACTCAGACGAATTAGTGGCATACTGCCAAGAATAAACAAGGTGGTGAAAAGCAGAAGAAGCCCAGAAATCATAGGAAGCATATACCGACCCCGGAGCACTACGCCACGAGTGTCAAAACTTGGCACCGCAGGAGCAATCAAATACAGTATCAGATATGCACCTATCCATATCAGGACAGAAAGTCCACAATAGATATATTTTTTATGTTTCATACACTCATCTATAAAAGAGACTGTACAGCAGTGATAGCGGCAACCTGAACCACATCATTCACACTGCAACCCCTGGAGAGGTCATTAACGGGTTTACGAAGCCCCTGAATCACCGGACCAATAGCTTCAGCGCCGGCAAGACGTTGCACCAGTTTATAAGCGATGTTGCCAGCATTAAGGTCAGGAAAAATTAAGACATTAGCATTACCACCAATGGGACTTTCTGGTGCTTTTTTCTTGCTAACTTCAGGCACAATCGCAGCGTCCACCTGCAATTCACCATCTATTAAGAGGTCTGGATTTTTCTCTTTAGCGATGAGTGTTGCCTGTTTCACTTTATCGACCAATGGATGGCTGGCACTTCCGTAAGTGGAGAATGAGAGCATTGCAACTCTTGGCACTATTCCCAGTAATACTTGAGCTGTCTCAGCAGATGCCAGAGCGATGTCCGCCAGCTGCTCCGCATTCGGCTCTGGATTCACTGCACAATCCGCAAAAACAAAGTGCCCACCTTTACCAAATAGATAATTGGGTACAATCATCAGAAACGAACTTGATACAGTTCTTATTCCCTCCCGTGTACCCACACATTTGATAGCTGCTCGTAATACATTGGCAGTAGTATTAGCAGCACCACAGGTCATCCCGTCTGCCTTATTGTTTCTGACCATCATAGCACCATAATAAAGCTCATTGCTCATAATCTCCCGGGCTTGTTGTGGCGTGAGATTTTCCTTTTTTCGAATTTGTCGATACTCCTCAGCAAACTCAGCCAAATCAGGAGAATTAACATAGTCAATGAGCTCAAGGTCATCCACATTAAAACCTGCTTGTTGTGCGGTCTTATGTACCCTGTCAGGATTGCCGAGAAGAATCGGGATGACAATGTTCTGGTCTTTAAGTCTGCGTGCAGCAGCGCAGATACGCTGGTCATACGCTGCCTCAGGCAGGACTATGCGTCTTTGATTTGCACGCGCTTTCTCAACAATTGTATCCATCACACTCATCTCTTTCTCCTTCCTTCGGGCTGGATTTTAAAACTTCGTCGCTGAAAATATCCTTTATGTTAAATTATATTGCAAAACTGATTATTGCCCACGTCAGCATCACCAGAGGTGAGTATTTTTCTGACTCCCCTATCTCATACACTTTCTCTACGCCAATCCACATTTTTTAGTATTATCGTCAAAAATTTTTTGTATTATTACACCTATTATTTTTTTTTATTACTAAAAGAAAGAAAAGATTAAACAGGTCTCGATGAGGTAAGTCAACAGTTTTGCAGAAATGAGGACTGGGTGGAGAAAATATCGGCAGACCACGATTAAAGTTTAAAGTTCCTGTAATTTGCGAGCCTGTTCGTCAGCCATCAAGGCTTCAATAATCTCATCCAATTCGCCTTCAAGTATTTTATCAAGCTTATAGAGTGTGAGACCAATTCTGTGGTCAGTGACTCTGTTCTGGGGAAAATTATAAGTCCGTATACGTTCGCTTCTATCACCAGTACCCACCTGTTTACGTCGTTCCTCAGAGATTTGTGCCTCCTGCTCCATACGTTTAAGATTCAGCAAACGTGCTCTTAACACCTTTAGTGCCTTTGCGCGATTCTTGATTTGTGAACGCTCGTCCTGACAACTTACAACCAGCCCGGTTGGCAAATGAGTTATGCGAACCGCCGAGTCGGTAACATTAACGTGCTGACCCCCATGTCCCGATGCCCGAAATACATCCACCCGGATATCTTCAGGTCTTATTTCTACATCCACTTCATCGGCTTCTGGCATAACCGCT
Source organism: Candidatus Sumerlaeota bacterium (assembly GCA_021160705.1). GTDB lineage: Bacteria > Sumerlaeota > Sumerlaeia > MWCT01 > JAGHBZ01 > JAGHBZ01. Next base: position 629 of record JAGHBZ010000454.1, on the reverse strand, counting down.
ACAGTTGCTGCAGAAGTATGTATGCGTCCGCTTGCTTCAGTCTCCGGGACACGCTGAACCCTGTGCGTGCCACTTTCGTATTTCAAATGACTGAAAACATCGTTGCCCGCAATACTAAAAATAACCTCCTTAAACCCGCCGAGTGAAGTCTCGTTAGCACTAATCAGATTAGTACGCCATTGTTTGCGTTCGGCAAATTTCAGGTACATCCTATAAAGGTCAGCGGCAAAGAGCGCAGCCTCCTCACCCCCTGTGCCTGCTCTGATTTCCATTATGATATTTTTATCCGCATAAGGGTCTCTGGGTAAAAGCATAAGCTGGAGTTCTTGCTGAAGACGTTCAATCTGGTGTTTAAGCGTTGCCAGCTCCTCCTGGGCAAGTGTTGCCAGCTCTTCATCCTCAGAGTCACACAACGATTTTGTCTCCTCGTATCTTTTCTGAAGTTCCTCATATTCCTGCCACTTATTAATAATATCAGTGAGCTCCTGGTAACGCTTGATTGTCTTTCTGTATTTTTCGGGCGAGCTTAACACTTCCTGTTGTGAAATAGCACGCTCCAGCTCAGCATGTTTTTGTTTAATTTCATTTATTCTTTTTTTAAGGTCAATCATTGACGCAGTCCCTTAAGG
>JAGHBZ010000123.1 GCA_021160705.1 Candidatus Sumerlaeota bacterium | reverse complement strand
TCAAGCCATCATCTTGCCAGTAAAATTTTCCCTGAAGAGTCTACCCGGAGAGAGCAGGAAGAAAAACCCTACTGGGATAAAAATGCTGTAATGGAAGTTGCCTTTGTTTTGATTGGTATATTTATTATTGCGACTACTGTTACCCTGGTCCCGGGCACTCTTCTTGGGCTATTAAGCCCTTATTACAGAAGCAACTTCTTGGGGAGTCTATTCGGTATGATTGGTCTCCTCATCAAACTCGGTCTCGGGATATATCTGGTCTTTGGTGCGCGTGGAGTTGTTCATTTCATCTATAAATTTCGCACATTTCCAGCCCCGAAAATGCCTCCTGTGAATAATAGACAGGAGAAATAAATTCCAGAACCTATTTTTTTATAATCAGCCGAAAACTGCTCAGATACCTTTGGACCACCCTGATTAAACCTGAACAGTCCGTGGATACTTATTCTCTACGAGATACAAAAATGACATTTGTTTAGCACTTTTTGCCAAAAATAAAGGTAGTTCACAATATACTATCCAAGCTGTACAAAATTAATATTCTGATGAGTCGCAGTATTTGCTTCACTACTCTGTAGGGGTCTCATCTCTTAGTCCAGTGTGAACCTATCTGACCCTAACAGGGTAAATTTTCTTTTACACACACATTACTCCTCTCAAGCCAGAAAAACCGCATAGGTTGAGTAATATTTCATCTCATCAACGAGCTGGGCTAATTTAATCTGCCACTAAAAATCGTGATGAAGCAAAAAGTAAATTTTATTTAGTATTGACCAAACTCCTAATATGTACCAGCCCTGAAGTTATGTTTTTAAAGTTGACGGTTAGAGATTTTATTTTATACAATATACCAGAAACTACATTATAAACTTAGAAGAGAGTTATGCGGAGACAGAGCAGGTCAGATAGAAGACGAGTCTCAAAACAAGTCCCAACGGAACGACGTCGTTCATCCCGTACGAGTGTGAAAATTACTACTGAGAAAAAAGGTGGAAATCTCACGATTTTTTTAGAAAATGAATTTGTGGCGGAAACCTGTTTTGAAGCGAAGGAGTCGATAGAGCGATTGATACATCCGCAATCTGTTAATAAAGTGGTCGTGGACCTAAAGGGTGTGCCTTTTATAGACTCTACGGCATTGGGAGTGCTGGTGGATTTAAAGAAAGAATTAGATACACTCGGAATAGATTTTGTTGTTGCGAACCCCTCAAAACAAGTCAGGTGGCTTATTGACCTGATGTTGCTGGATAAGGTGTTACGAATTGTGTAGATTGGCAAACGTCGAGGGAGGTGACAGAGGTTTTCTTCAGAGTTTTCTGACAATAAAAAAAAGAAGTGCTCACTTCTCTCGCCAATAGCAGAAAAATAAAGGTTATTCCTGAGCTTTGCGGAATGCTTCAGAGCCACCAACAATGTCAAGGAGTTCTCTTGTAATAGATGACTGACGGGCTTTATTCATTTTCAGGGTCAGTTCATCAAGAAGTTCGGCGCAGTTTCTGGTAGCGTTTGTCATAGCAATCATACGTGCGCTGTGCTCAGAAGTAAACGCCTCAAGCAGGCTAATTGATATTTTTGCTCGTAAGAATGCAGGAAGTAACTCATTCACCAGTGTCTGCATATCAGGCTCAATAATGTAGTCAATCGGTGATAAGGGCTCCCTGGTGTCTTCTTCGTCCTTAATAAGTGCACGGCTCAGGGGTATGAGTCTCTCCACATAGGGGTATTGATGCATTCGTGAGACAAAACGGCTATAAAGGAGATGTATTTCACTAATTTCGCCACGAAGATAAAAGTCCTGGAGTTCTGCTGAGATTTTCTCAGCAATCTCTGGCTCAAACCGCGCTGCGGTGTCCAGTACGGTTCCGATAATGTTCACTCTATGACGACGCAGATAATTATATCCCCTCCGTCCAATACAATAAATCACCACCTCTCTTTTTCCGAGACGATGCTGAATAAAATCCTCTGCACGATGTAGAACATTTGTATTGAACGCTCCACATAGCCCTCTATCAGAAGTAATAACGACCAGACAGACCACTCCTTCATTTCTGCTTTCGAGAAAAGGGTGTTGTAATGAAGTGCGCCCGTCGTGCTCCTTTTCTTTAAAGAGCAGATGAATCATCAGCCGTCTGAGATACGTATAAAATGGTTTTGCAGATTCCCAGGCTTGTTCAGTGCGACGAAGTTTTGCCGCTGAGACCATCTCCATTGCCCGGGTAATTTGCCCGGTGTTCCTGATAGAACGAATTCTACGTCGTAATACTTTTAATGACTCTATCACAATGTCATCCTTTATCTATAGTTTTTAATCTATCTTCCTTGAGGAAAGTATTAATCTCAGAAGAAATTTTAATCAGGTTTTTCAGGTCATCTTTTATTTCGCTTATAAGGATTTTAAGTTCTTGTTTTTTTTCGTGCATAAATTAATCTTCCTGTAGTTTTTATTCTTTTGAGCAATCTTGAATCGGGTTTAACTTCTTTGAGGTCTATTTCCCAGTTAAAAAGGTCTTCCAGCTCACCCCAGACCCCCTGTAGCGTGTCATAATCAACAGGGTTAATAGCAATATCAATATCAGAATGTTTCCAGAACCCTTGTTTAACCAGCGAGCCGTATAGATAAGCAAATTCAATATCAGGATATTTAGCGAATATTTTTTTAGTCTCTGTGAGTTTTTTAAGCAAGGATTGTCTGAGTTCCTCGCGTTCTTTGCGCAGGCGTGCAGATTTTTCTTCCAGAAATTGTTTACACTTTTTTAAATCAACCATAAAGTCCTCAGGTAAAGCTTATCTTGTATGGCTTACGTCATTATTCATAGGCAACGAATTTATTTCTGAGCTAAAAGCCTCATTTTAATAAAGTCTCTTATGATAATAAAAAATTTCAAAGAGAAAATGTCATCTTTGTTTAATTTAGTTTTCATCGCAATAAGTAGTCTGGTATCATAAAATTAAATACAGAGACACCGCTTAGTTTACTTCTGGTGATAGAGTTTTTTTGCGCACTGTAAAGTTCTACTTAATCGCTTTCTGACGTGTGTAGTTCAGCAGCCCGCCGGCAAGGATGATTTGTTTCTGGCGTTCGCTGAGGCTGTGCTGGAACTGCACAGTGCGATTCTGAGTAACGACTTTAGCAGTAATAACATCACCCTCCAGCAGCTGACGACGTACGTCTGAGAAATCTAATATGTCGCCCTGTTTCAATTGCTCGTAGTCCGCAGAGTCAACAAAGACCAGTGGCAAGATACCAAAATTAACGAGGTTCTGCCAGTGAATCCGTGCAAAGGAACGAGCAAGCACTGCTTTTATACCAAGATACATCGGAGCAAGAGCGGCGTGTTCACGGCTTGAGCCCTGACCGTAGTTTTCACCACCAACGATTATGCCACCACCTTTCTGGAGTGCGCGTTTAGAAAACTCCGGGTCTACACCACTAAACACATATTCAGAAATCACCGGTATGTTAGACCGTAGCGGGAGAATCTTCGCTCCAGCCGGCATAATATGGTCAGTGGTAATGTTGTCGCCTACTTTTAATAATACTTCTACCATAAAAGATTCAGGCAACGGTTCTTTCACAGGGGCATATTTGATATTTGGACCTTTAATGACTTTCACCTTTTTACGTTTTCGCGGAGGGGGTGGAGGTATAATCATTCCATCGTCAATAGTGAAGACCTGAGGCATAGTTATTCGGGGAGCTTTACCAAGGGTTCTTGGGTCAACGAATTTGCCATAAATGGCTGCAGCGACGGCGGTCTCTACGCTTGCCAGATACACTCTGTCGTCTTTAAGTCCAGAACGACCCTTAAAGTTTCGGTTGAAAGTCCGCACACTAATGGAACCGGTGCCGGGTGTCTGTCCCATACCAATACAGGGCCCGCAGGTACACTCAAGGAGGCGGACACCAGCGTCAATAATCCATCTAAGTGCTCCAGCACGCTCAATATTCTGCAGGACCTGTCGTGAGCCCGGGGATAATGTGCAACTCACCTCAGGATGAATCTTTTTGCCTTTAAGTAGTCTTGCCATCATCATCAGGTCACGATAAGATGAATTGGTACAGGAGCCAATACAGACCTGGTTAACTTTTAATCCTTTGAGTTTTCTGACCTCAATGACATTATCCGGGAGGCTGGGTTGCGCGACCAGAGGCTCAATGGTGCTTAAATCCAGTTCTATTACTTCATCATACTCCGCATCAGGGTCAGCAGACAGAGGTCGCCAGTCTTTTAGGCGTTTTTGAGCCTTGAGAAAAGCACGTGTGACCTCATCGCTGGGGAAAATTGAGGAGGTAGCACCCAGCTCAGTACCCATATTAGTGATAGTAGCTCGTTCAGGCACGCTAAGGGTTTTTACGCCGGGACCTGAGTACTCATAGATTTTTCCGACACCGCCTTTCACGGAGATTCGTCTGAGTAGTTCAAGGATGACATCTTTGGCAGAAACAAACGGCTGGAGTTTTCCTTTGAGCACGACTTTGACAATCTTTGGCATAGGAAGATAAAAAGGTGCACCACCCATAGCCACTGCTACATCAAGTCCACCAGCACCAATCGCCAGCATACCAATCCCACCACCAGTAGGCGTATGACTGTCGGAGCCAAGGAGAGTCATTCCCGGTACCCCGAAACGCTCCAGGTGAACCTGATGGCAGATGCCATTACCTGGACGTGAAAAGTAGACCCCGAATCTTGCCGCGACGGTCTGTAAGAAAATATGGTCATCTGCGTTCATAAAACCTGTCTGCAATGTATTATGGTCAACGTAGGAGACAGAACGTTTTGTCTTGACGCTGGGCAACCCCATTGACTCAAAATGCAAATATGCCATAGTACCAGTAGCATCCTGAGTTAAGGTCTGGTCAATCCGTATACCAATCTCCTGCCCGGGTTCCATTTTCCCATCCACCAGGTGCTGCTCAATGATTTTCCAGGTTAATGATTTTCCTTTCCTTTTGCTCATTTTTTCACCTCCCTGTGATATAAAGATTAGCCTAATGGATATAGTTCACCAAATTCCACTATAAAAAGATTATGAACTCAAAGTTATTTAACACCTAATTATAAGTATCTATTACTTTATGTGCAAGAGTTGAGCCCAATCTGAGCAACTTATATGTAAGAGGCTTCACTATAAAATATCAGTTTCATACTTCGCCTATACCATACACT
>JAGHBZ010000171.1 GCA_021160705.1 Candidatus Sumerlaeota bacterium | reverse complement strand
TGCTCTGCTATTAAACTTTTACTCCTATATAAATCTATAATTTGAAATAAGGGAATACTGATGGCGTTAAGACCAGATGAAGTAACCGACATACTTGAACGCGAGCTTGAAAAATACGAGAGCTCATTGGAGATGATTGATGTTGGTACCGTGGTTAAGGTGGGCGATTCTATTGCGACCATTTACGGCTTAAGAAATGCTATGGCTGGCGAACTGTTAGAATTTCCTAGTGGGGTCTATGGTATCGTATTGAATCTGGAGGAAAATACTGTAGGTGCCGCATTGTTTGGCGAGGACACGGATGTCAAAGAAGGAGATATGGTTAAACGCACCTGTCGGATTGCCTCCGTGCCGGTCGGCGACTGTTTACTTGGCAGAATTGTGAATCCACTTGGGCAACCTATTGATGAAAAAGGCAGTATTGCCGCTAAAAATTTCCGTCCTATTGATGTTCGTGCACCAAACGTGATTGACCGACGTCCAGTAAAAGAACCTTTGATGACCGGTATTAAAGCTATTGATTCTATGATTCCTATTGGCAGAGGACAAAGAGAACTTATTATTGGCGACCGCCAGACTGGTAAATCCGCTATTGTTATTGATACAATAATTAACCAGAAGAATACCGACGTAGTCTGCATATATGTGAGCATTGGTCAGAAAGCATCCACGCTTGCTGGCGTTATCCAGAAATTGAAAGATTATGATGCAATGGAATACACTACAATTGTTGCCGCAACCGCTGACGAGCCTGCTTCGCTTCAGTATATCGCCCCGTATGCCGGGTGTGCAATGGGCGAGGAATTTATGTTTAACGGACGCCACGCCCTGGTCATCTATGATGACCTCTCCAAGCACGCCGCCTCGTATCGCCAGCTGGCGCTCCTTCTGCGTCGTCCTCCCGGACGCGAAGCATATCCGGGTGATATTTTTTACCTACACAGCCGATTGCTCGAACGAGCGGCAAAACTGAACGATGAGCTTGGCGGTGGTTCGTTGACCGCATTACCTCTTATTGAGACTCAGGCTGGGGATGTGTCTGCCTATATCCCTACAAATGTTATCTCAATCACTGACGGACAGATTTATCTGGAACCTGACCTGTTTTATGCTGGAGTCCGACCCGCTATTAACGTGGGATTGTCGGTCTCTCGGGTGGGTGGAAACGCTCAGACTAAAGCTATGAAAAAAGTCGCCGGTAAACTCCGACTTGAACTCGCTCAGTATCGTGAACTCCTTACGTTTGCGCAGTTCGGGACTGAACTTGACAGGGCTACTCAGGCACAGATTATTCGTGGCGAACGCCTGACAGAAATCCTGAAACAGGAACAATATACCCCGATGCCTTTGTCACATCAGGTGATTGCAATTTATTCCGGAACCCATGGATTCCTTGACGATATGCCCGTTGAATGGATTAAAGAATTTGAGAAAGAGTTGCTCTCTTTTGTTGATGAAAAATATCCTGACATCTTTCACGAAATAGAAACAAAAAAAGATTTAAGTGAAAATCTGGAAAAGACAATAGACCGTGCTATCAAAGAATGTAAGCAGTTATTCCTGGAGAAAAAAACAAAAAAGAAGGATTAGTCCATAAATAAGGACGTTATTCTCAATCAATTTGATTTAGTCAATCTCAGAACTCAGACACTAAGAAGCAAGAAGAAATAAAAAGACATTTTTAGATTTCCTATCCTTAGCTGATGTTCCTCTAATTGGGTTCAAGAAAATAATTAAGGTACTTTTTACTCTTCACCAAAAAGCATATTATCACCGAAGTCTATTATCTAATCTTCTTGATAATTTTTGCGGGAAAACGGATAAGGTTTGACTTGACTTCAACCAGTGCTTTAATGCAGAATATAAATTAATATTACGTTTTTATATGCTGGGGAGTGGTCGAATTGGCAAGACGTCTGACTCTGGATCAGAAGGTTCCAGGTTCGAGTCCTGGCTCCCCAGCCATTCTAAATCTTTCCGATAATCTTTCTGCAGAACAATATAAGAAGAAATTGGTGAAGTTTAATTCTTATAAATTCACATCTATTTTTAGATTCTCTTTTGAGACCTCAGAGATTGAAAAACCAGTCACGGCTGGCAGCTCTTGCCATAATCCCGATATGGATTAGCTGTATTTTTTCTTCTCTCTTTTCCGTTCTAACATTAAGGCGTCTGCCTGAGCCAGCAGCTCTTCAATAGTGGAGGGAGAGTCGGGGTAAAAGTGTGCAGTGCCTATAGTTATAGACAGATTGAAACGCCGTGCTTTATTTGCGTTATGAGCCTCCAGGTTCTTTTGGAGTCGGTCAATAATGACCTCAGTGCCTTCTTCACTTGCCCCTATCGCAAGGACTGCAAACTCATCACCCCCAATCCGACCAATTATGTCTGAGCCTCGCGAGGTCTCTCTTAAAATATCGGCAATCTCTATTAATGCCTTGTCGCCTTCAGGGTGTCCAAAAGTATCGTTAATCCCCTTCAAATTATCAAAGTCCGCAAAGAGCAACAATATCTCCCTTTTCATCCGCTCTGCCATCTTCAATTGTTGTCTGGCAAGACTAAAAAATCCCCGGCGGTTGTATACACCAGTTAACTCGTCTATATATGTTAAGGCACGCAGCTCCTCTTCTGCACGTTTTCGTTCAGTGATGTCTTGCAAAATTCCAAGCGACCCGATTACCTCTCCGGTATTTTTATCCCGTATAGGAACTGAACAATCGCTTATCCATTTTTCTTCTCCAGCGGGTGTTTCTATTTTTAAATCCACTCTATATCGTTCTATCTTGCCTTGCCGAAATGCCTCAATGTATTCGTAGATGTCAGAAGGCGCTTCCGGGTCAATTGGGACAATTTCTTTTACAATCTCTTTTAATTTTGAGTGTGTGAGGTCTTGCGGTTTTATCCCGAGTAGGTTCTCACACCCTTCTCCGATGAATATGTATCTCTCGTCCGAATAATTGTATCTATAAGGTACTCCCTGGGCATTCTCAATTGCGCGGCGATAAATGTCGTGTACATATTTCAATTCTTCCTCTGCCTTCCTTCGTTCAGCATCCAACTTTTCCAATTCCGCAACACGCCTACGAAGCTTTTCCAATTCTTCAATAAGTTGCTGTTTTGTCTTATGCTTATCTTCCATTTCGATTTTTTCCTCTGATGTCTTGTATAGCGAATTTTAAATTCAAGATGGTTTTATTACGATTGTTACAGAGCAAAAATCAAGTATATTT
>JAGHBZ010000370.1 GCA_021160705.1 Candidatus Sumerlaeota bacterium | reverse complement strand
GTTAAGATATAGTGCAAATGAATTGACAACGTATCTGCGAGGACTTATCATTATCATTTAAATACAAATATTACGGGTGAGGGTAAAGAATGAAAAAATTAAAAGTTAAGCAAATTGTGGTTGAACCCACCGCAGGTATTTGCGAAGTAGAAGGTCTTAGGCGTATGGTAGTTGATGGAGTGGAGCGAGATTTTTACATCCTTGCTTCTGGCAATGCCAGAATTATGATTCCTAAAGAACAGATTGAGCGACGTGGTATCAGGGAACCGATGACAAAAGAAGAGATTAAGAAAATCTTTCAGTTATTAAAAGTGCCTGTCTCCCCAACCCGTGGCAACACTAAAGCACAATACTTAGGCTATCGTGAGGTCTTAAAGAGTGGGAATCCGCAGAAGATTGCCAAACTTTTGCGTGACCTCTATATTCTGGAACAAGTTGAGGAACTCAAAGGAAAAGAACGCGATATTATGGAGCAAGCCAGGAGATTTTTATGCGATGAAATTGTTTTCGTGACCGAGCAGTCCAGAACTAAAGTTATGGAACGCATTAATCAAAGCCTTAAGAGTATGTATAAAAAGAAGGTAGCAAGAGAACGTCAACGGAGTAAGAGAAAAAAAGAAAAGGCAAAAGTAAAAACTAAAGGGAAATAAATTGTGGACCTTGCACGAGTAATAGGGAAGTTCGTTGCAACTCGTAAAGACCCATCCCTTGAAGGGGTGACTATTCTTCTGGTACAACCCCTGGACGCGGAGCTAAATCCAGTGGGCGAACCGGAGGTGGCTACTGATGCATTGGGGATTCGGGGAGTGGGCGAGCTTGTTTTTCTGGTGAGCAGTGGCGACGCGGTCTACACCGGACCCGGCGGACGAACCATACCCGTTGATGCAGCGGTTATGGGAATCGTGGACGAAATATACTACCGGGAACACTATCTTACACGTATCAGTGGAATGAAAGAAAAATAGCCAGGCATTCCTTTCCGGGTATTCTCACTCTCAATGTTGACAAATTTCTCTTTATCTTTTTTATTTAACGGATGCTCCAGATAGAAGTACGAGAAAATAGCAAAGGCATAAGCCTATAATGTTATGCGGGGTCCCTTGTATTCTTTCACTTCATAGGTAATGCTCATTTTTCGTCCATTCCGTAGAATCACGAATTTAATCTTATCCCCCACCTGCAGGGTGGCAATATATGCCACCAGGTCAGTGGCAGAGTTAATTTTTTTATCGTTGGCTTTAATGACCACGTCGCCGACCTTTAGACCACAGCGTTCAGCCTCGCCACCCCGGTCAATTGAGCGAATTAGCGCTCCATTGAGGTCTGGAGCTTTCACCAGTCGTGCTAAATATGGACTCAAATTGATACAGGTGAAATCCAGCCAGAGCGAGCGTATTCGTCCATATTTCATTATTTCGCGTGCCACCTTCATTGCGCGATTTATCGGGATAGCAAACCCTATACCGTGTGATGCACCGGTCTTGCTCACAATAAATGTATTTATCCCGATGACCTCTCCGGCTATGTTCACCAGTGGTCCGCCACTATTACCCGGATTAATTGCCGCATCCGTCTGAATCATATTTAGATACACGTGTCCACTGCTTGGGTCTGGCTTAAACGAGCGGTTCAACGCACTGATGACGCCAAACGTAACGGTCGGGCGCGGGTCCTCTATCAGTTTTCCAAAAGGATTCCCGATTGCCAGTACCCATTCGCCAATCATTACATCGTCAGAATTTCCGATACTTATACGAGGAATCTTTTCAGCATCAATTTTCAGCAGAGCCACATCGTTTATTGCGTCAGCTCCAAGTACCTTACCCTTTACCTCCCTTCCATCTACCAGTGTCACGAATACCTCCTCAGCTCCCTCTATCACATGATAATTTGTCAGGATATGTCCCTTGTCGTCAATAATAAACCCTGAACCAAGATAAGGGATTTTCTCCTCGTAGGGGTATAGGAGAAATGGTCTGAAAAAATCCTCCATATACCCACGTTTTACCACACTTATGCACACTACCGCTTTACTTGCCTTTTGCGCCGCTGTTACTAATTCTGTTTGCCTTTCAATAATGTCTATTCGTTTTGCCTCCGCAGTGGGAACTACCTGTATATTGGTTGAATTCCCATTAAGCAATCCTGTCCCATTCGCCAGCAGATACAGAATTACTGCGAGCAAAACGAAATTTATACCAATTATTACGGTCTCTATTTTTCTCATTCCAGTGCCCCTTTCCACAGAAAGTCTTTTACGCCATATCCTAAAAAGGTGTCATCAGGTTTGTTTTCCTAAATTAGCGCCCTGTTCTATAAGGGTTTTTTGCAACAGGGCAACCTGAATGTGTCGTGGCAGGCATTTTTCCCTGACACACAGCGCCGCCGCAGTCCCCGCCGCCTGACCAATTGCCATACAGATTGGCTGAATCCTCATCGCTGATTCCCCCTGATGGTCTGCTGAAATACATCTCCCCGCAAGTAGCAAGTTGTCTACCTTGACAGGAACCAGACTCCTGTATGGAATATCATAACTCATCTCCGCTGGTTGCTCCTCCACTCTTGTGCCTTCCGAGAGCTCTGGGGAATGAATGTCAATCCCGTAGTTCCCCCTTGCTATCACATCGTCAAATCGCCTCGCCTGACGCACATCATCTCCAGTAAACACATATTCGCCACAAAAATGCCTTGATTCCCTTACACCAACCTGAGTGGCTGTCTGCAACAAATAACTCCCCTCAAACCCCGGCAGCTCTTTCAATACATCCATTATTTGCCATACCTGACGCCGCAACCTTATCTCCGCCTCAGTTAGTTCCCACGGGTCAAGTGGATTCAAGCGATGGATATGAGTGGTATTAAAAACCACTATTCGGTCTGTCGGAACGGAAATAAAAAACAGATACGGGATTTCCTGGTCAAGCTTACCCTTTTTCTTTGCCTCTTCTACTGCCTTAAAAAAACCTGCTCTGCACAATACCCCGCTCTCTTTATAATCCACGTCTTCTTCCCAGTGGATATAATCATCAGGGTTATCTTTAAAATACGCATCCACCCGGTCAAAATCCACTCCACCCACAGTAAACATCAAAGTCATTGCCTGTGTGAGTCCGTCTTTTTCTCGCCCCACAGTAAAAGGTACACCTGCGGATGCCGCAAGGTCTCCATCCCCGCTCGCATCTATGTATATCTCAGATTGCAAACGCTGGAGCCCTCCTTTATTGACCACAGAGATTTCTCTTATTACGTTGTCTTCAGTCCGACAATCCACAAAATAAGTATGGAGTAACAGTTTTACCCCTGACTCAAGCACCATCTCCAGTGCCACACGTTTGTATTTCTCAAAATCAAAGGTAGTTCCTTTTATGCCACCGACCCGGTCAAGGCGCTGGCGAAACTCTTCAAATATCCCCGTTGTCAATTGCTCTTGAGGCGAGGTGAATCGCATCCAGGGTCCTACAAGTCCTGCTGTGGCTGTGCCGCCAAGAAAACCATATCGTTCAATCAGGAGCGTCTCTGCCTGATTTCGCGCTGAGGCGACTGCCGCAACCCAGCCCCCTACACCGCCACCTACCACGATAACATCAAATCTCGTTCTGCCTTTTTCTCCTGTCAAGTTCACGGCTTCTTCTTTCCTCATTCTTTTGGCATTGATGAAAGAATTCCACGTGGTCCGGTGACCTTTGGGGCATCCGGACCATCTATCTTTCTCAATTGCTCAAGTGCATCGTCTCTGAACCGCAGAAATTTAAACCCGTAAAATTGCGATTTCCCTTTTGCCTTCCTTCTGGGATTTGCTGCCAGACTCTTCTCCATATATTCAAGGATTGGCTGTTCTTTCACGCGAGGAGGAGTGGAATGGAGGAAATTTACTGTTCCATCATCACTGATAGTTATAAGACCCGTATGCCCACACCACCCAGCCTTGTCAAACCCGCGGATAACATTCACAAAATCTCCCTGCTTGAGTTTGCCTATCACCTTCGGGACTGCCTCCGCTGGAATATAATTTGTGCTAATGACCGTCTCTGGTTTATCCCATCGTATACCGTATTTGCTAAAGAACTTCTTTCTATTTGTCCTCACAGTCATAGAGGTCACCATATCACCACCGATTTCATCTGTTATATCCTTCACCAGCCAGGAGTTGTTTCTATCCCAGTCCGGTATGGTATAGTGATTCCGGGTTACCATACTTATCTCACCATCTTTGTACCTGATTCGCTGAAGCAGAGCAAAAAAACTTCGCCAGTCCCAGGCAAGTGACATCGCATACATATGTTCGCTGAATACCAGACAGTCACTCTGGCGACGCGAATAAAGGGTGTCAGGGTCATACAATTCAAATGGAAATTCTCCTAACAGGTAGATATTATAACGCTGTCCGAGACATTTTCTTGCCAGATGTCCGATTCTTTTTCGCTGGTCAGGCTCCAGGGTATGTAAAAACTTCAGGTACTTATCAATATCTGCTTCAGTAAACTTAAATAATGGCTTTGCCTTTAGTATCTCCAGTTGTCTTACATCAAGATTCAGTTTATTTGCAATTGTCATCTCACGAATCGTCAGGGGTTCTCGCTTGACAAAAAACCACCAACTTAGACCCGTACATGCTATTAATACCACTATAAGGGTGAAATACTTGACAAGCCTGAAAATTGTAAAATCACTTACGTCCATTATCTCGCTCCTTTCCCTTTATTTAAGGTAATGTCAAATTTTTGACCACAGTTTGAGGCGAATTTTTAGCTGAGCCTCTCTCTTCTACTCAAGACTATTCGTGTCCATTCGTGGTTTCTTCTACCTTCTTTTTTAACCACGAATTGGCACTAATTCTCACTAATTATTTCTCTTTTCTCCGGCTCTGCAAAGTCCGATTATTCGTGGATATTAGCCCCGCCCCTATGTGTGCTCATAAAATTCTTCTTGCGCCTATAGACTGAAATCAAATGTTAACATTACCTGTATACTCTGACGGGTGAAGGTATCTGGCAAGGGACCCAGTTGCCCGGTCTTTTCAAGCGCCTGCACCGCAAGGTTATCCATTATTGAGCTTCCTGTACTCTTAAGAATCTGGATGTTTCCTATTCTGCCATCGCGAAAAATGGTAAATTGTATGGTACATTGTACTGGAGTATTTTTCAAGTGTTGCGGGACGCTGAAGTTTGATTCAATGCGCATCTTCACGGATTCCAGATAAAATGCAGGCAGTTCATTCGCTTCAAGCTTAATGGGTCCTCGCTGGGTTGTCTCCGGGCGAGACACCAAAGCTGGAGTAGGTTTGGCGAATGAGGTTGCTCGTGATGGGCGAGTCCTGGTACGTTCTCGCTGAGAGCTTCTGTATACTGGCGTTGGACGTGGCGTTCTCCTTATCTCGGGCACCGGAGTCGGTCTATGTCGCTTTCTAATTTTTTTTGGTCTTGGAGTGTGGCGTGCTTTTGCCACACGTCTTTCTGGCGTGGGGGTTGGTTTAGGCTTCTTCACAGTTTTACGTGTCGGCTTTTTTATGACTTTCTTTTTTGGAGGCGTCGGGCGCGGGGTGTGACGAACACGGGGGTTCTTCTGTCTGGTGTGAACTGTCTTCTTTGGCTTTGGCTTTTTTTCCACTGGACGGGACTTTTCAACTGCATATACCCTTACCGGCTTCATCTCACGGAGGCGCTTGATTCTTATATGCGGAAACGATAAACCCAGTATCACAAGAAAGACCATTATGTGGGCAATAAGGGAGATAGTTATAAACTTCCTGCCCTTTCCCTCAAATATCCCTTTGTTGTCGTCTCGTTTTATCATAATTATGTTTCTTATGCACCTATTGCAACTGAGTGCTCACGGAGTCTTCACACCACACTGAGCACGCTGACTCTAAAGATGCTTTGCCTTAATAATTTTCGGTTCAATTCTGCGCAAGCACTTTAAGTTCTTATGCAGACATTCAAAAAGCACTCTCTTTGCAATACACCTTATTTTTTCTTCAGCTCAGGCTGGGTGACCAGACCGATGTCCTGTACTCCTGCCTTCTGAAGAACGGCTACCACTCGGGCAAATGTGCCGTATCTGACCAGTCGGTCTGATTCAATTATTACACTTATCTTTGGATTTTTTTCATACGCCGCTGCCACTCGTTCCCCCAGAGTATCCAGACCTATGCGTTTACCATCAAGATAAATTCGTTCCATATCCTCTTCTGGCTCTAATTTCTTAATGGTAATGGTAAGGGGTTTTTGCCTGACGTCAAGCTTCGTCGCCTGCACCTCCGGAAGGTCAATGGATATTCCGTGCTTTAATGTCGGGGCTATTATGATGAAGGTAATTAAAAGCATAAATGTCAGGTCAAGTAAAGACGTCAGGTTTATCTGCGCTATTGGCTGAAGAGTACTCCTCCGACGCCTTCTCCCTTTCTGTCTGTCCATAGTATCGCCCTCATTTTTATTGTACAGTGCTCAGTTATCAGTTTTCATTACTGTGTCAAGTCTAAAAACTTTATTTTTTATGAGTCCGCAGATATCCCGGATTGTGCAGATTTACTTAATTTGAAAAAGATAAGTCAAAAT
>JAGHBZ010000440.1 GCA_021160705.1 Candidatus Sumerlaeota bacterium | reverse complement strand
TCTGGCTCTTTGATATATTTTAAGGATAAAATACTCTTCATCTCTATACCCATAAGCCATTTTCTTAAGTGTCGCTATCGCATTGTTCAGTCCCTCGGAGAGACCATTGGTAAGTCCAGTACGTAAGAAATTAAGTATGCCCCAGAGCCTACGTGTGAACGTCTTGAGCACTCGTCTAAAGCTCTCGAGTCCGCTCTCTTTGACCTTCTCCGCCCACCTGATAAATCTCCTGAAGCCCTCTCGATAACGCTGTTCATCTGATAAGTTCTCGTCTCTCAGGCGATAGAGTTGGCGAAATTCCTCCTTTAGCAGATACGCTTTAAAGAGGTTCTCATTAAGACTAAGGAGTTCCGATAGCTGAGCCCTACTCGCTGGGCTGAGGCGTTCTTCTCCTTTGAGCAGGAGGAATCGGCTCCCCTTGAGGAGACGTTTTCCTTCTTTGCTATGTCTTTGTTGTTCTTCTCTCCGCACTTCATCCACTGCCCTGTTGAGTTCACGAACCACATGAAACCGGTCGTATGTTATCCTCGCCTGCGGACAGTAACGCCTGAGAGCCTTCTCATACGGCGACCACATATCTATCACTGCATCTCGTATTCGAGCCCTCTTCCTCTTGCCTAACCGACGGAGATACTCGCTTACCGCTGAACTCTGGCGTGTCTTTGCCACCTCAATCACCTGACGTAACTCCAACTCCGTAATTATTGTCAGATACTTATGCCCCCTACTCAGGGCATATTCATCTATAGCAATCTTAGTCGGTGATACCTCCTTAAACCTCTCTACCTGGCGTTCCAACTCATCTTTATCTATGCGCTTTACCTGTTCCCAGCCTAACCCGTAATACTCCGCTACATGCTTGACTGCTGTGTGACGACAGTCCTGGTGCACTTGCCGTGCCAGTCTCTTTGATACCCTGTGTCCCTCAGCAACTATCCCTAACTCCGCCTTCACTGGCTTTTGACGGCAACTACACTCCACACGCCATTGGCTCAAATGAAGATATACCTTCTTGCCAAATGCCGGGAGGTCTCTAATAGTTACCTCCCACTTGCTGTGAAGTGCAAAATGACGCTGTCCGCAATAACCACACGTGTAGAAACGTTCCTCCGGCTCCACCCACAAATCTATCGATTCACTCTTGACAACTGCCTTCACCACCTGGTATCCAGGTAAATCAACCATTTGTGTTATGAGAGTGTATTCACTCATGGGAAAGGCCTCCTTATTTTGAAATATTTTTAAAAGGAGGTTTTTCCCACTATTATTTCCTATTGTCAATCCTTACCACAAAATTTCGAGAAGAGCCGAAAATTCTTACAGTGTAGAAATTTTATCAATGAAGAACTTGCTCTCTTAATATTTTGGATTAATAATTGATAATTTACACGACCGGCACCGAGCTCTCTTAGCCAGAAACCGTTATCTTAGGAGTTTGTAAGCCAGCTTTTTTGCTGTTCTCTTTTTGAAGATAAGTATCACTAAACTTAGCAAATAAAATTTGGTTACTGATTTATTGCTACTCGCTTTGGCGAGAAGACCCATTTGGCTGGGGTTAGTTGTTCTGCCTGTGCTATTGCAACAAAGTCCTTTTCTTCGTCAAATAATAACACCTCTTCTTTATCTGATAGTATTTTCTCGGGAAATTGAATGACCTCCTTATTGCTCACACTCTGTCCGTGAGCCAGTTTTTTTACCCCGATGGCATTAACCATTGCGCGTGGCAGGAACTCACAGGCGTCAAAAATCTTAATCAATCTACGCCTAATCTTCTCCAGAGACATTTGTGTGTCAATCTTAAGTGCCTCATCGACACAAAAGGAACAAATTCTGGTGCGTCGCAATGCACTTAGCACCGCACCACATCCCAGCTCTTCGCCTATACTATGCGCCACTGAACGGAGGTATGTTCCACTACTTACCACCGCTCGAAACTTTACTTTTGGGCTCTGATACTCCAATAATACCAGTTCATAAATTTCTATTTGGCGTTTGGGTACTTTAACGTGCTCGCCACGCCGCGCATAGGCGTACAATCTTTTACCTTTTACTCTAACAGCCGAGTAGATTGGAGGTCTTTGCCACTGCACACCAATCATTTTGTCGAACAAGGACAGGAGATGATGTCGCTCCACTGTTGGATTCTCGTCAATAATACTCACCTCCCCATCGGTATCATAAGTATCGCTTGTTCTGCCCAGCAATAATTCACCGATATATTCCTTTTTGCATTTCAAAAAGAATCGGGTAAGGAGTGTGGCTTTCCCCAGACAGAGAAGTAGCAATCCGGTTGCCATCGGGTCAAGGGTACCGGTGTGTCCGATGGATTGCTGAGATGTGAGGAGTCGTAATTGCTCAACTACTTGATGGGAGGTAAGACCTGCGGGTTTGTCGATTAACAATACGCCGTTTAACTGCATACTATAATGAGATGTGATGAACGTTATTTAATCAGCTTAAGCAATGCTTGAGCGTCTTTGAATCCGACAATGCGTCTATAAGGCGTCCCATCTGATTTATAAAGTATAATTGTTGGTGCCCGATATGCACCCAAATAATAAGCTTCCTTTGGACGCATTCTCATATCAAATTTTAGAGGGATAAAATTCGTACTTATATAACTCGCCACTGTCGGGTCAGCAAACGTCTTGCTTTCAAACTGCTTGCATTCTTCTGCAGTATCAGTAAAGAAATACACAAAAATCCCTTTATTCTGTTGTTGGGCACGCTGTTGTGCAAGTAATACGTTGTCTAACCATTGAATTGTTGCACCAGTAGGTGGCTTTGACGTTACAGCAGGTGTCAGGGTTGCAACTGGTGTTGGCGCTGTTATAAACAGCTTATCTGGTGATGGTGTGGCATAGGGGACTGCAGGAGTCGGTGTTTCCTTTGGTACCATTGGTGTGGGGATAGCAATACCTTTTTTTGCTGGCTTGACTAATGTAAATTTCATAGCATCGCAATATAATCTAC
>JAGHBZ010000257.1 GCA_021160705.1 Candidatus Sumerlaeota bacterium | reverse complement strand
TAATAAGAGGGGTCGCTTATTGCTGGGCGACATAAGAATAACCGCAGATTTGCAGCTTGCTCCATTGGGTATGCCCGGGCTTCGTTTAGGGGAGAACCGTATTCGGTTTAAAAGCGATAACGCTGGCAAGATTAGAATAGTTCATAAATGGCGTGAGTCTACTGCTAACCATCCACCTGACCCACCAGAGAGAGCGCTTTTTCCAAAAGATGGTAGTCGTATTAATGGGTTGAGGTTTACTTTTATGTGGGAACCGTCCAGAGACCCTGATGGAGATTCAATTGTTGACTATCATTTTGTTTTAAGCGACCGAGCAGATTGTCGCTGGGCATTGAGTCCAAACTTTGAGAAAAGTATCCTGCGTACCCGGAATACTGGCAGGGCTCAATACACTATCCCGTATGAAGGGCTACTCAACCCGGGTCAGACCTATTACTGGCGAGTCCGAGCATGTGATGAAAACGGAATCTGGAGTAAATGGAGTAAGGTCTGGAAATTTGTTCCTCAGGGTCCGGGACGTCCAGTAGCTCTGGGGTTTAGTGTTGAGGGAGACAGGATAAAACTCCACTGGCAACCATCACCCTCAGGTACACGACCCGCATATTATGAAATTTACGGGAGTAACGAATCAGGATTTACGCCAGACCCGGAGCCACATCTGGTTTTTGGACTTTCGCCATTACCGGACTGGGAGCCTGTTGTTGAAAAGCAGAAGGTTGATATTGCAGATGTACACGGCGAGCTTGTTAAAGTTCCCGGTAATCTGGTAGCGACAACTCAAGAGACGGAGTTTTATGTTGTGGGCGCGGAGCTTCCGTTTGCCGGTGGATTTAACCGGTGTTATTATCGCATTCAGGCGGTAGATAATAATGGTGCAAAAAGTGGTTGCACAGGACAAATTGAGTTGCCACACCCTTTTATATATAGCCAGCCACCTGCCACAATCAGTACAAATGAACCATTTTACTATCAGGTACGTTCGCTCTATTCGCTTGGGGCGGTCATTGCTGGAAGACCACAATATACTCTGAAGCTACGGCACGCAGACCGGTTAAGATTTTCCATTAAGAATCCACCACCGGGAATTGCGATTGATGAGAGGACTGGCGTAATTACTGGAAAGATTGAGCAAACACCGTCAAAAAAGAACATTGAATTTTCGGTAATTGTAAAATCAGGGACGAAGACCGCTGAACAGAAGATACGGCTCCGAGTCAAATCAAAGTAATACGAGCAGGGCAAATAATTTATGAGCCTCTCATTTTATATTGATGATTCTGTGTTAAAAGAACATCTGGCTGAAGTGAGTTATATCATTCAATTTTTCCTGTATCGGGCTGGAATAGAGGAGGAGGTATTATTAAAACCCATTTCTTGGTTCAGGGGTCAAAACGAGGATAGTGTGGCGATAGTGTATGGAGCGCATCATCCTGAAGTTGCTGGCAATAATAATGTCTGCTATATCTGGTGTGACAAACATTTCTGGGATAGCCAGCTCCGTCGCCAGCCTGAACCGAAACCCGGGTTCTGCTCCTATAATGGCATTGAAACCCCTGTAATCTTCAAATCTCCCTCCGCTGAACGAGATTTAATCCTGGAAGGGAAAAAAGCTTATATCAATTTTGATATCTTCTCAGCGATGTTCTATGTGCTGACACGTGTAGAGGAGTACAACGAAGTAGCAACGGATGAGCACGGAAGATTCCCTGTTGAGGCAAGCTGGCAGTATCAAGCTGGTCTGCTTCATTATCCGTGTACAGACCTATGGGTGTTATTACTGGCCAAGGTGCTTAACGCCATCGGGCATACTGGCTATAAGATGGCTTTATGTAATGATGATACCATCGTGAATCTTACATTTGATGTTGACATAATTAAGTATTATAATGTGCGGCGAATTCTTGGCTCGCCATTCATTGGACTCCTGCGAGAGAGAGGGCTTAATGGGGTATTCCAGTACACCAGAGACGCACTCCTATACTTGCTGAAACGTAGACCTGACCCATACTGGGGTTTTCCCATAATAAAAAAATTCCAGCAAGAGTTAGCGGCAGATATAACGTTTTTCGTCATCTCGCAAAAGAAGACAGAATGGGAGGATTACAATCTATTTGAAAATCCAGAATTGCAAAATGCCCTGTTATCCGTAATTAATGAGCAGGATGACTTAGCACTTCACTGCTCGTATCAATGCCTTGATGATGTGGAGAATTTTGCTAAAGAGAAAGAAAAATTAGAAGGTATATTCCAGCGAAGTATTTATGGGGTCAGACACCATTATCTCCGATTAAAGGTACCGGGTAGTTGGACAGCGACTGCTGAGGCTGGATTGAAATATGATGCTACTCTGGGGTTTGCAAAATGTGAGGGGTTCAGGGCAGGGACGGCGTTTCCGTATGTGCCGTTTGATTTAATCGCGAAAAAGGAAATCCCACTCATAGAGATTCCGCTGGTAGTAATGGACGTGAGTTTGCGCCACTATCGCCAGATGTCGCCTATACGTGCCGGACAGGTTCTGGCTGAATTGCTGAAAATGGCAACGCAGGTCAATGGAATGCTCTCAATTCTATGGCATACAAGCAATCTCCAGGGATTTGGCTGGGATGAATGGCGTGAGTCGCTTGAGCATTTCCTCAGGGAGTGTGCACGCACAGAGAATATTAGATTTTTGTCGTGCAATACTATTTACACTGAATCAATAAAACGCTGGGAAAGTATAAGAAAAAGGTCTAATCTGAACGCTGAAAAATAAAAGGTAATTTTGGAAGGGGTGGGTTAAAAAATTAGATTACTTTGTACCCATTGAGAGGAGAGAGATGTATTCTTCTCTCTTCTTTGTGTGAGATATAAAAAGG
>JAGHBZ010000268.1 GCA_021160705.1 Candidatus Sumerlaeota bacterium | reverse complement strand
AGTACAGGCTGGAGTCACCTTATAAGAGAATATTCGATAATATCAGGTGGAATAACTATAACAACGCAGGGGACCGGTTAAGCGGCAGGCTTGACAATAAGGAAAAGGAAAAAATAAAAAGCGAGATGCGGGATGCGGTCAGGCGGTAAGCGGGTAGCAGTTACCGATAAGTTCTCTATTCTACCCTCTGCAGAAGCCCACCCTTCCCCTTTATATTTTGCCCTTCATTGTCTGGTATTTATGGATTGACTTTTACTCTCATCTCTGCTTGAAAATTGTAATCTCTTTCATTCAATGAACAGCAAGACAAATTTAAAATTTCCGCATCAGGAGAACACACGATGAAAATTGCATTTTTTGAAATCAAAGGATGGGAAAAGAAGTATCTAAGAAAAAGAATACGTGAACATCGCCTTGAATTCTATAACGAACCGTTAACCCCGGAGAATGTGAAAAAGATTAAAGATTTTGAGATTGTATCTGTGTTTATATATTCAAGGATTGATAAACACATCTTAGCCGTGTTGCCTAAATTAAAACTGATAACTACCCGCTCTACCGGGTTTGACCATATTGATTTAAAGGTGTGCAAACAGAGAAAAATCCTCGTGTGCAATGTCCCCTTCTATGGCGAAAACACAGTTGCCGAACATACCTTTGCATTGATTTTATCCCTGTCACGGAACATCCACAAGTCATATATGAGAACCCTGCGGGCTGATTTCTCAATTGAAGGATTAAAAGGATTTGACCTGAAAGGCAAAACATTAGGCGTCGTCGGTGCGGGACGCATTGGTCTGCACGTAATCAGAATCGCTAAAAGCTTCGGAATGAATGTCCTGGCTTATGACGTTCAGCAGGATAATTTTTTAGCGGAAGTGCTTGGGTTCACCTACGTCTCGCTTGAGGAACTCTTTAAAAAATCTGATATAATTACCCTGCACGTCCCTTACAATAAATCCACTCATCATCTTATTAATAAAGACTCTATTAAACTGATAAAGAAAGGCGCTATCCTTATAAACACAGCCAGAGGGGGTGTCGTGGATACAGAAGCCCTAATCGAAGCCCTTGATAAAAAAATCTTAAGTGGCGTGGGGCTGGATGTGCTTGAAGGCGAAGAATTGATTAAAGAAGAAAAACAACTCCTATACGACCCGAATAAATTACAAATCCTGGGTAATATTGTTAAAGACCATATCCTGTTGAGAAAAGATAACGTCGTCTTCACTCCGCATATAGGATTTTATAGTCAGGAGGCTCTGGAGAGAATACTTCAAACCACTGTAGAAAATATCGCAGGCTACCTGAACGGAAACCCCCAAAATATCGTCTGATGCAATAAAGTCAACTTTTAATGAGCATCGTGCAACACCATATACCCATATAGCATATACCCTTGACCACTGGAGCAATATCTCTGGTAATATTATATAAGTTGAAAACGCTGAATGCGGTTGGTTGCTTAATAGGAATTGAAGGCATGAAGAAGAAAAAAACTGTTACAATTGAGTGTGAACCTATCGAAATTAAAGGCTCTTTATCGCGGGAAGAGATTGTAAAAAAGGTTATAAATATATTTATTGCCACCGAAAGCTATCAAAGGGGACACGGGGTGAAATTTCGTTATCCAGTGGAGAACTTATCAATTAACAAAAAACTTTTTATTCTCAGACCGGCAGGTCTAAGAAAGTGGAACTTTGATTTCAAGGTAGAAGTACTTGAAGAATTTAGGTTGGGGAAAGGAACACATGACGAAATCGTGTCAGATTTTCAGAGTAAGAAACAGGAAAATCCACAAAGATTTAAAGACTTATTAGATGCTCTTAGTACTCTCTACAATTGTTTAGAAAATGACGTTGATGTGGTGCTTGGAAATTATAATGCATTACAAAAGACATTCCAGACAGGTGCCAAAGTAGATGTTCTTTTGAAAGTAGTGAAATGGATGTTTATAATGGAAGACATTGTTTACTGGAACTATAAAGGACGGGCAATGCTGTATAATGCTATAAAGGGGGTATAGATATGGCCACGAACAAAATTGAGAGTTATCTAAATAAGGTATTCTTAAAAGACATTATGGACCTCCTGAAAGAACTTCCAGACAAGTGCGTTGATATGGTCTATGGCGACCCTGACTATAATGTTGGGATAAAATACGGTGATAAATCTTATACCAAGACCTTTGATGAATACATTGAATGGTACATTGAATTAGCAAAAGAATCATTACGCGTGTTAAAGGATACAGGGAATATGTTTTTAATAAACTATCCGAAACAAAATGCTTATCTAAGGGTAAAATATTTAGATGGTGCCTGCTATGAAGTTTCCGATTACGTTTGGGTATATAATACAAATGTTGGACATACTCCAAAGCGTTTTACTACAGCTCATAGAAGCATTTTACATTGTCGAAAAACAAAGAACAATAAATTTTACAAGGATAATGTAGCTGTTCCTTATAAGAATCCAACAGACAAACGAATCTTGAAAAATTTGGCAAATGGGTCAAAAGGAAGAATGCCTTACGATTGGTTTTACTTTGATTTAGTCAAAAATGTAAGCAGAGAAAAAACATTTCATGCTTGTCAGATTCCCCAGAAACTTTCTGAAATGTTGATTAAATCCTGCACTATGCCGGGAGATATTGTGTTAATTCTCTTCGGGGGCAGTGGTTCTGAAATAGAAATTTGCAAGGTCCTTAATAGAAAATATATATCTGCTGAGATTGATGAGAAATATTATGAGATGATTCTTGATAGGCTAAGT